>JBKJUD010000335.1:0-8035 GCA_046590735.1 Candidatus Eiseniibacteriota bacterium
TGCCGCTGTAGGCGAGCGGGGCGCCGTCCGCGTCGCCGGGACTCACGGCGACGGTCAGCAACTGGCCCTCGTCGACCGACTGGTCGATGAGGGCCAGTTGCTGACCGTCGCCGTGAGTGCCGGCGACGAGGACGGCGACCCGCTCGCCTACAGCGGCAGCAACCTGCCGACGGGCGCCACGGTCGATGCCGGCACGGGCGAATTCGCCTGGACGCCAAACTTCACCCAGGCCGGGGACTACAGCGCCGTTACCGTGACCGCCGACGATGGCCAGGCCACGGCCTCGGCGAGCTTCGACATCACGGTGTCGAACGTGAACCAGGCCCCGGCGATCAATGCGATCGCCACCCAGCCGGTAGACGAGAATGCCGACCTGTCGGTCAGCATCGCGGGCACCGACGGGGACAGCGATGCCCTCACCTTCAGCCTCACGTCGATCGTGCCGACCCCGGCGTCGAACGTGCTGCCGACGGTGACCACCACCGACGGATCCTCGGGCCTCGTGACCTGGCACCCAACGTACCTGGATGCCGGCACCTACACCGTCACGCTCGGTGCGGAAGATGGCAACGGCGGTACCGGGTCGACCAGCTTCGACATCATCGTCTCCAACGTTGCCTCGGGCCCGCCGCAGATTGCACAGGCCGCCGACCGCAGCGTGCCGGAGGCAGTGACTTCGACGGTCAGCCTGACCGCGATCCCGGCCGGTGGCGCCACCAACCTGCGCTGGACGCTGCTGTCGCCGGCGCCGCCGTGGGCCGCGCTGCTGGGCACGACCGGCGCCTCCAACACCCTGCAGCTCAAGCCGGGCTACGCCTCGGCCGAGTCGCTGGGCACCAACGGCAACGGGTCCGACTTCATCCGGATCCGCGTGCGGGATGGGGTCGCCGGCAACTCGCCGTCGGACACCATGACGTTCATCGTGACGATCACGAACACCAACCGCGCACCGATCCTCCAGCCGCTCACCAACCACACGGTGGTCGAGGGCGCGCAGATGCAGGTGACCGCGGTGGCGGGTGACCCGGACGGCGATGCGCTCACCTTCGCGGTGGCCGCGGGACCGGAGGGCATGGCGGTGGACGGAACCGGGTTGATTACCTGGACGCCGGACTTCAGCGCCACCCAGCGGGTGCCGCAAGGCCGCTACGAGGCGACGATCACCGTCACCGACGCGAACAACGCCGGCGTATCGTCGTCGTTCAGCGTCTTCGTGCAGAACACCAACCGCGTGCCGGTCATCGATCCGGTCGCCGACCAGACAGTGATGGCGGGCGCGTTGCTCACCTTCACCGCCACCGGTGCGGACCCGGACACCCTCGACGCGATCAGCACGTGGTCGCGCCGCGGGCAGGCCGTCGGCGCCACCATCGACGCGGGCACCGGCGAGTATGCCTGGACGCCCGACGTCAGCGCGGTGGGTGTCTTCGCCGACACGCTCGAAGCGACCGACGACACGGTCGGGAAGGGCACCCTCGCCTTCCAGATCACCGTCAACAACACCAACTCGCCGCCGTCGATCACCGCGATCACCGACCAGTCGGTGGCGGAGGGTGACTTGCTCGCCTTCACGCCGTCGGCCTCGGACGCGGACAGCGACCCGCTCACCTGGAGCGGCGCGAACCTGCCGTCCGGCGCGAGTGTGGACGCCGGCACCGGCACGTTCTCGTGGACGCCGACCCTGTCCCAGGCGGGCCCCTACAGTGGGGTGACGCTGACGGTCAGCGACGGCATCTGGGCGCCGGCGGAGCAGCAGTTCACCATCACGGTGAGCAACACCAACCAGGCGCCGCAGGTCACCGCGATCGTCGACCAGGCAGTCACCGCCGGCGCGTTGCTGGCGATGAACGCGCAGGCCACCGATGCCGATGGCGACAACGTGAGCTGGTCGGGCAGCAACCTGCCGAACGGCTCGACGCTTGACGCCGGCACCGGCGCCTTCGCCTGGCAGACCGCGGGGCAGGATGCGGGCAGCTACGTCGGCGTCACCTTCACCGCGGACGACGGCAATGGCGGGACGGGCTCGTCCTCGTTCACCATCACGGTGAACGCGAACGGCGCACCGGTCATCGCTGCGATCAACGCCGTGTCGGTGACCGAGCAGCAGGCGATCAGCCTCGTGCCGAGTGCCTCGGACCCCGAGGGTGACGTGCTGGCGTGGAGCGGCGCGAACCTTCCGCAAGGCGCCACGATCGACGCGGGCACGGGCGAATTCCAGTGGACGCCGGGCAACTCGCAGGCCGGGTCGTACATCGGGATCACGCTCAGCGCCAGCGACGGACAGGGCAACAGCTCCGATGTCGCCTTCGACATCACGGTGGCCGACCAGGCACCGGTGATCACCTCGGTCTACTTCGCGGTCTCCGCGGGGCAGACGGTGATCCGTGCGCTGCAGGCGACGGATGACGACAATGGCTACATCGTCTTCTCCGCCGACGGCTTGCCGCAGTGGGTCGAGATCAACGGGACCTCCGGATACCTCACCATCTCGGCGCCGCCCGAGGTGTACGGCCAGCAGTTCACCGCGTCGCTGACCGCCACCGACTTCGTCAGCGGCGCGACCTCGACGTCCTCGATCACCATCGACGTCAACACCACGCCGGCCTCGCTCATCACGGCGCGGGAGGTCACGGTCCTCAACCGCCACCAGCGGGGGCTCACGGCGTATCGCGTGAGCTTCGACCTAACCGGTGAAGTGCGGGCCGAGCAGGTGTCGTCGCAGGGCGTGTCGCTCGAGCGGGTCACGCCGGGCGTGCGGCCGACGGGCGCGGCGCGCGTGGCCTCTGTCGCGGTGAGTGCCTCCGGGCGCACCGTGGCGGCGGACTTCGACCGCAAGGCGCTGCTCGACCTCGTCGCCGACGTGGCGCCGGGCGAGCGCGTGGAGCTGCTGCTCCACGTCTGGACGGCGAACGGCCAGGACCTGCAGACCCCGGTGACGGTCACCGTCACCGGCCTGGACCGCGATGCATCGGTGCGGGCCATGCCCAACCCGATGTCCTCGGTCTCGACGGTCGAATACGTGGTGCCGGAAGACGCCCCGGTGATGGTCGCGGTGTACGCCGCCGACGGTCGCATGGTGCGGACGCTGGCCCAGGGTCGCACGACGGCCGGGGTGTACCGCATCGGGTGGGATGGTCGCAGCGGCGCGGGTGTGGCGCTGCCGGCGGGTGTCTACTACCTGCGGGCCACCATTGGCGCCGAGCGGGTCACGCAGCGGGTGGCGGTGGTGCGCTAGCACCCTCCCGTCCGCGGCGATGTCGCCGTGACGCGCATGGCAATCCACGCCGCGGGGCGGGGCCTTCGGGCTCCGCCCCGCGGTGCATCGCGGCCCGCCGGCTGCGCCACGGGACCCATCGGGCGATGGTCGCCTGCCGGCGCCTTGACCCGGCGCCAGCGGCCCGGCTAGGCTTCGCGTCGACAATTCGCCCCGCGCCCGCGTGCGGGAGCGCGGCAGCCTTTGCGTCCCTTGCCGACAGACTTCGGGGACGACGCCCGGCCCGGTCACACCTGGACTTGCCGGCGGTGCGAGGCTCCGGCGGACGCCCTGTCCGCCGGCGTGATGGCATCAGCTGGAGGACTCCCATGTCGGGCACGCAGCGCGCCTCGACCGATCCCGCCGGCGCCGCCGGCGCGCCCCCGGCCCCGGCGCCGGCAGACGATCCCAAGCGCGGGATGGACTACAAGGACAGCATCCTCGAGTGCGTCGGCAACACGCCGCTGGTCCGCATGCACAACCTCGCGCGCGGCATCCGCACGCCGGTGCTCGCCAAGGTCGAATCGATGAACCCCGGCGGCAGCGTGAAGGACCGCATCGGCCGCGTCATCGTCGACGACTACGAGAAGCGCGGGCTGCTCAAGCCCGGCGGCACCATCGTCGAGTCGACCTCGGGCAACACCGGCATCGGCCTGGTGATGGTGGCGGCGTTGCGCGGCTATCGCACCATCTTCACGATGCCCGACAAGATGTCGCGCGCCAAGATCGACCTGCTCAAGGCCTACGGCGCCGAGGTCGTGGTCTGCCCGACCGCCGTCGCGCCGGATGCGCCCGAGAGCTACTACAGCGTCGCCAAGCGGCTCGCCAAGGAGATCCCCGGCGCGGTGCTCGGCAACCAGTACTTCAACGAGTCGAACCCCCGCGCCCACTACCTCACCAGCGGTCCGGAGATCTGGCGGCAAACGGCGGGCCGCATCACGCACTACGTCGCGTCGATGGGCACCGGCGGCACGATCAGTGGCACGGGACAATACCTCAAGGAACAGAACCCCGGCGTGCGCGTGATCGGCGCCGACCCCGTGGGCTCGATCCTCAAGCAATATTTCGAAACCAAGACGATGGGGAAGGCCTATCCCTACAAGGTCGAGGGCATCGGCGAGGACATCATTCCCGGCTCGACCCACTTCGAGTACATCGACGAGATCCGCGCGGTCACCGACGTGCAGTCGCTCAACACCGCGCGGGCCATCTCGCGCGAGGAAGGCATTCTCTCGGGCGGCTCGTGCGGCACCGCGATGTGGGTGGCGCTGGAAGTCGCACGCGAACTCGACGATCCGGACGCCTGCGTCGTCGTCATCCTGCCGGACACCGGCGAGCGCTATCTCACCAAGGTGTACAACGACGACTGGATGCGCGAGAACCGGCTGCTCGAGCGCACCGCGGTGAAGGTCGCCGACGTGCTGCGCAACAAGCTCGGCTCGACCCCGCGGCTGCTGTTCGTCGACTACGACGACACAGTACGCCGCGCGCTGCAGTTGATGCGCGAGCATGACGTCTCGCAGTTGCCGGTGATGAAGGAAGGGTTGGTGGTGGGCACGGCGAGCGAGGCGGCGCTGATGGGCGCGGCGCTCGAGTCGCCCGAGCAGATGCAGGCGGTGGTGGCCACGGTGATGGTGCCGCCGCTGCCGACGGTGGGCGCCGATGAAACGCTCGAGGCCGTCGGCCGCCTGCTCTCGGAACGCAACAGCGCGGTGCTCGTCGAGGAGAACTCGCGCATCATCGGCATCGTGTCGCGCTTCGACATGATCGAGCACTTGGCCTCGTAGGGGAGGAAGACATGGGATTCAGCACCAGGGCCATCCACGCCGGCAACCTCCCCGACCCGACCACGGGTGCGGTAACGGTGCCGATCTATCAGACCTCGACCTACGCGCAGGAGGAACTCGGCAAGCACAAGGGCTACGAGTACTCGCGCACCCAGAACCCCACGCGCAGCGCGCTCGAGGAAAATCTCGCGGCGCTGGAGAGCGGCACACACGGCTTCGCGTTCTCGTCCGGCATGGGCGCGACCACCACGCTGGTGATGGCGTTGCTGAAGGCCGGCGACCACGTCATCGCGTCGAACAACATGTACGGCGGCACCTTTCGCGTGTTCGACCGCGTGCTGAAGGACTACGGCCTCAGCTTCACCTACGTGGACACCGCCAACGCGGCGGAGGTCGAGGCCGCGGTCACCCCGCAGACCAAGCTGCTCTACGTCGAGACGCCGACCAACCCGATGATGACGATCTCCGACCTGCCGGCGCTGGCGGCGATCGCCCGGAAGCATGGCTTCATCAGTTGCGTCGACAACACCTTTGCCACGCCGTACCTGCAGCGGCCGCTGGAACTCGGCATCGATGTCGCGATGCACTCGACGACCAAGTATCTCAACGGCCACAGCGACATGGTCGGTGGCGCGCTGATCGTCAAGGACGCGGGGCTCGCCGAGCGCCTGGCGTTCCTGCGCAACGCCATCGGGACCAATCCCGGGCCGATGGATTGCTGGCTGGTTCTGCGCGGCACCAAGACGCTCGCGGTGCGAATGGACCGGCACTGTGCCAATGCGCAGCGCATTGCGGAGTGGGTCGGTGCACACCCGGCCATCGAGAAAGTGTATTATCCCGGCCTGCCGAGCCATCCGCAGCATGAGCTGGCGAAGCGACAGATGAGTGGCTTCGGCGGCATGGTGTCGATCGAGACCGGCAGCCTGGCCAACGCGCAGCAGGTGGCGCGGGCAGTCCGCGTCTTCACCGTGGCCGAGAGCTTGGGGGGCGTGGAGAGCCTGCTGTGCCACCCGGTGAGCATGACGCACGCGTTCGTGCCGCAGGCCGAGCGGGACCGGACCGGGCTCACCGAGGGCCTCCTGCGGCTCTCGGTGGGAATCGAGGACGTCGAGGACCTGATTGAGGACCTCGACCAGGCGTTGGCCAGCCTCCGGGTGGCCGGCTCGTCCATACGGGCGTGAACCTCGCGCCAGACTGCAAATTAGGCCGAATAGTGCCGGGGTACTTTTCCCTTGACGCCTGAGGGCCCCGTTCCTATAGTGGCCGCCGTTTTGCCATCCATCCCATTTGTTCGCGTTTTGGGCGTGGCGCGCTGCGCCGGGCTCGTCCGTGAACGGTGGGGCGGATGACGATCACACCAGGGCGCCGGGCCGCTCACGGGCAATAGCTCACGCTGGCACCGCCTGGGTGGCCCTGGTGATGTGAAGGTGTGACGGCGATCCGACCGCGAAGCCACGAAGAGTTCTGCGGCCGAGATCGGCAAGTTGTGGAAAAGTCCAAGGAGGTGAATTCAAGTGAAGAAGATTCTCGTGACGATGACGGTGGCCGCGTTCGTGTTCGGTGCTCTGACCATGGCTGGTTGTGGCAAGAAGGAAGAGTCCAGCAGCACCACCACCACCACCACGACCGAGACCAGCACCACGACGGACACGTCGATGGCGCCGATGGACACGACGATGATGGACACGACCAGCAGCCACTAAGGTCTGTCGCGCAGTCGGTTCGCCGCGAACCACCTCCACCAGGGACGGGGCGGCCGCGCCGACGCACCCGCGCAGGCCGCTCGTTCGCGCGGCAACAGTTCGCGCGAACAGCAGTACGTGAATCGCTCACAGGGGGCGGGGGCTGACAAGCCTTCGTCCCCTGTGCGACTTTCCGGCTGAAGTTTCAAGGAGTGACAGACCGATGGCAGACGCAAAGACCTTGGACGCGCCGGCGGCACGCGCGCTGGCGCCCGGCATCCGCACCGTTGCGGTGGTGGGGTGCGGGCTCATGGGCGCGGGCATCGCGCAGATCGCCGCGCACGCCGGCTACACGACGCTGGTGTACGAGCCGCAGCAGGCATTCCTCGACAAGGGCCGCGCCCGCATCGAGAAGTTTCTGCAGGGCGGCGTCGACAAGGGCAAGCTCGCCGCGGCCGACAAGGACGCGACGCTGGGCCGCATGACATTCAGCACCGCGCTGGCCGACCTCGCCGCGGCGGACCTGGTAATCGAGGCGATTACCGAAAACATCGAGGCGAAGAAGGCGGTGTACACCACGCTCGATGGCATCTGCAGTCCGCAGACCATCTTCGCCAGCAACACCTCGTCGATCTCGATCACCGAGATGGCCGCGGCCACCGGCCGCGCGGACCGCTTTCTCGGCATGCACTTCTTCAACCCGGTGCCGCTGATGAAGCTCGTCGAGCTGGTCAAGACGATCACCACCAGCGACGCGACGATGACCACCGCCGCCGCGTACGCGCAGTCGGTGGGGAAGACCGCGATCGTCGCCAAGGACTCGCCCGGCTTCGTCGTGAACCTGCTGCTGATCCCCTACCTGCTCGGCGCGGTGCGTGCGTACCAGAACGGGCTCGCCACCCGCGAGGACATCGACACCGGCATGAAGCTCGGATGCGGCTATCCGATGGGCCCGCTGGAGCTGCTCGACTACGTGGGCATCGACACGACGTATTACATCGCCGAGATCATGTTCCAGGAGTTCAAGGATCCCACGTACGCCGCGCCTCCGCTGCTCAAGCAGATGGTGCATGCCGGTTTCCACGGCCGCAAGACCGGGCGCGGGTTCTACGACTACTCGTCGGGGCAACCACGATGAGCGTCGTCCTCAGTAGCCGCGAAGGGGATGTCGTCACGCTGACGATCAACCGGCCCGACAAGTACAACGCGCTCAACGACGAGGTGATGACCGCGCTCGGCGACGCGCTGGCGCCGCTCGAGGCGGACAGCACGGTGGGCGCGGTGGTCATCACCGGCAGCGGCGACAAGGCGTT
>JBKJUD010000183.1:0-8915 GCA_046590735.1 Candidatus Eiseniibacteriota bacterium
AGCGCCGCCGTCTGCACCGGCGGGGAAGTGCTGGCCCGCTATCACAAGCGGTACCTCCCCAACTACGGCGTCTTCGATGAGGCGCGGTACTTCCAGCGCGGCGACGGCAGCCTGGTGGTGTCGATCAATGGTGTGCGCCTGGGCGTGACGATCTGCGAGGACATCTGGTATCCCGGCGGCCCGCTCGACGACGCGGTGATGGAGGGGGGCGCCGAGGTCGTGCTGAACATCTCCGCCTCCCCGTACGAGCAGGGCAAGCATGCCGGCCGCGAACGCATGCTCTCGACCCGCGCGGCAGACTCGGTGGCCGCGGTCGCCTACGTCAACCTGGTGGGCGGCCAGGACGAATTGCTGTTCGATGGCGGCAGCCTTGTCTTCGACGCGGACGGCGAGCCGCTGGCGCGCGCTCCGTTGTTCCAGGAGCAGTTGTTGTTCGCCGAGGTGGATGCCGACGCGATATTTCGCCAGCGGCTGCACGACCCGCGGCGCCGGGTGGATCGCCTCGGCGGCGGCGTGCAGCCACGCCGCGGCACCGACCACGACATCACCGTCACGCCGCGTGCCCGCGTCTTCCGGCCCACCGTGCCGGCCTGCGCCCCGCCTCACGCGGCGGCCACGGGTGAAGTGTACGAGGCGCTCGTGCTCGGCACCCGTGACTACGTCGAGAAGAACGGATTCCACGGCGTGGTGGTGGGCCTCAGCGGGGGGATCGACTCGGCGCTCACCGCGGCGATCGCCGTCGACGCGCTCGGCCACACACGCGTGACCGGCGTGCGCATGCCCTCGCGCTTCACCGGCGCCCAGAGCCAGACGGACGCCGACGCGCTGGCCCGCGCGCTGGACATCCGGCTTGAGACGCTGCCCATCGAGCCGGTGGTGGAAGCGTTCGAGTCCACTGTGGAGGAGTTGTTCGCCGCCGCGCCGCGCGACGTCACCGAGGAGAACCTCCAGGCGCGGGCGCGCGGCACGCTGTTGATGGCGCTCTCCAACAAGTTCGGCTGGCTGGTGCTGTCGACCGGCAACAAGAGCGAACTGGCGGTGGGCTACTGCACGCTCTACGGGGACATGGCCGGCGGGTTCGCGGTGTTGAAGGACGTGCCGAAGACGCTGGTGTACGAGTTGGCGCGCCATGTGAATGTGGCTGCCGGGGGCACGCCCCGCATCCCGCTGAGCACGATCGAGCGGGCGCCGACCGCGGAGTTGCGACCCGACCAGGCCGACCAGGATTCGCTGCCGCCCTACGAGGTGCTCGACGCCATCCTCAAAGCCTACGTCGAGGAAGATCGCGCCATTGCGGAGATCGTGCGCGAGGGGTTCGACGCGCAGATGGTCGCGCGGATCGCGCGATTGGTGGACCAGAGCGAATACAAGCGCCGGCAGGGAGCGCCGGGCATCAAGATTTCACCGCGCGCCTTCGGCAAGGATCGGCGCCTGCCGATGACCAACCACTATCGCGAGCGCGCTCCTGGCGCTCCGGGTGCGCCGCGCCGCGTTGAAGACGCCCCGCCCGCCCCACGCCGCACCCGCCGCCGCACCGCCTGAGTGGCCGCCGCCGGCTGATTGTCCTATCGCGGACGGTCGCGCCCGCCGCGCGCGACCGTCCCGCTGTGTTCCCGCCCGCCGCGCCTAGCGCAGCGTGTAGACGGCGCGCTTGACCTTTTTGAACCGCTTGGTGTCCTGCGACAACACAAGCCCGAGCGAGCGCTCGAACGCCTTGCTCTTGCTCTTGACGCCCTTGTCGGAGATCAGCTTGGCGGCGAGGTCGCGCTGGTGCATCGGCTTGCCCGCCTCCCGCAGGACCTCGGCGGCGAGATCGCGATGGGTCGGCTTGCGGCCGGACTTGCGCGCCGCCGCACCGCCTGCCGTACGGGTGGCCTTCTTCGCGCGGCGGGTCGCCTTCTTCGCCGTGGGCTTCGCAGACGACTTCTTGGCCGGCTTCGCCGTCTTGGCCGTCTTGCCGGTCGGCCGGCCGCGCTTCTTCCGCGCGACGCTCTTGGTGAGAGTGGCAGACTTGCGGGGGCGCCCCGGTCCCCGCTTCGTGCCGGCTCCCGACAGGGCCCGGAAGGAGTCCTCGAGTCCGGCGATCTCCAGATCCACAACCGCCAGCGCCTTTGTCAACTCCGCGCGCTTGGTTGCGAGGGACTCGAGTCGGGCTTGCTCGCTGGTGCGCCGACGGTCCAAGGCCGCACGCAGGTCGGTCAAGCTGACCGAGGACAGGATCGCATCGATACGGGGCGTGCGAGTGGCCCGCTTTCTTGCTGGCATGGCATCGTCTCCTTGATGAGTGGGCGAGACCCGAGGGTGTGGCCGTTTCGTGAAATGCGTCGGGTATCGCGAACGGGCTGACGCAGGAGTGGCAAGCGCCGGTGGCGCCAGGGGAGAAACGGAGGCGGACCGGTCACTCCCGCGGGAGCCACGGAACATGTGCGGGGAGAGTGAACTGTATGGCGTGCCATCGTGACCCTGTCAGGCGGGCAGCTGCGCGCCGCGCGCAGCCACCCCAGTCGAGGGCTAACTTCCGGCGATTGCTTGGGCTTCGGTTTCGAATACTTCAAACACCATCGCCAATTTCGTGATCACGAAGATATTCTTGATGTTCTTGTCGACCCGGCAGAGTCGAACGACGCCACCACGCTTCGAGTAGTTCGAATGCGCCTTGATGAGCACGCCAATCGCGGTGGAATTGAGATGGCGCGTGTCCTGGAGATTGATGACGAGCGTCATGTTCCCCGATTCCGCGAGCTCGCTGATGCGCTTGTCGAGTTCGTCGGTTTCGTCCCCTCCCATGAGGTAATCCTTCGGGTAGAGGACGACGACGTCACCTTCGCGCTTTTCCTTCAGTGCCATGTGATCGATCCTCGATCTGCGGGAGGCGGGTCCGGTGGCGCGGTCGCATGCGCGCACGCGCCGCGTGGGCGATTGCTTGCCCTGGAGCGAAGAGTTTCCTACACTGTGAAACGCCTCGTCCAGCATGTATGGCCGATGGTAGTTTTGCGGCGCGACAATGTCAAGCCGCCGAGCCACTGTACCTGGAGTGAGCGCCCGCCATGGCAACCGCAAACCGAGAGCCCGATATCCGGCTGTCGATCCCCAGTCGGCTCGATTATCTGTTTCCACTATGCGGGTTTTTCGAAAACTTGGGCGCGCTATGCAAGTTTGATGACGACACCAAGGGCGCGGTCGTCACTGCTGTGGTCGAGGCGGCCACCAACGCGATCCAGCACGGGAACCGGGAGGTCGAGTCCAAGCCAGTCGATATCGCCGTCGAGATCCGGGCGGAGCAGTTGACGGTGCTGGTGCGCGATCATGGGTCCGGAATCGGCGCAGTGCCGGCCGAGGACGTGGACGACGCGCTGCCTGAGGATCTCTTCGCGCTGCGCGGCCGGGGCATCGCGTTGATGCGCGCGCTGATGGACACGGTGGAATTCGCCTGGAGCGACGAGGGCACGACGGTGCGACTGGTCAAGCGCCGCGCACCAGCGGACGCGCCGCCCAGCTGAGTGGCATGATACTCCTCGTCGGCGCGCTACTCGTGTCACTCGCCGTCGCGGAATCGCCGGCGGCGCACGCGGCCCCGCCCACGACTGCCGCGCTCGACTCCGCCGCGGTTGCGCCTTTGATCGCTCACGGTTCCCTCGAGCAGCACAAGACGGCGGAGCGGACGCTCGAGCGCGTGCTCAAGCGCGATCGCGACAACCTTGCTGCGCTGCTGCTCTCCGGGCGCCTGGCGGTGGTGGAGGGCAAGCTCGATCTCGGCCGGCGATTTTATCGCCGCGCGATCAAGATCGCGCCCGACAACCGCGAGGCGCATCGCGAACTCGGCTTGCTGTGGATGCGCGAGTGGGGACGCTATCGCGAGGCGCAGGTCCTGCAACGCGCGGTGGACGAACTCGAGCCGTCGCTGCCCCCCGCCGGCACGCCCGCCGACTCCGCCGATTGGATCGCACTGGCGATGTATGCGGCCCTGCAATGTGAACGCGGCGCGCCGGAGCGGGCGCGCGTGGTGCTCGCCCCGCGGATCGACGCCGGCGCGACGCCGTGGGCGATCCTGGCGCTGGGCATGGCGCAACATGGGCTCGGGCAGCTGCGCGACGCCGACCGCAGTTTCGCGCGCGGCATGCGCGCCATCGGGCCGATCGAGCGCGCCGGCTACACCGATGTCCGCCCGGTGGCCAGCGGCCCCGAGCGCGAGGATTTCGGACGCTTGTCGCTGGAGGACCGTGCCGCGTGGCTGCGCGTGTTCTGGAAGTCCCATGACCCCACGCCTACCACCGACGTCAATGAATTCCAGCTCGAGTTCTATCGCCGCGTCACCGCGGCCTTCCTGTTCTACCGTCCCCCGGCGCACAAGTGGTGGGATGCGCGCGGCGACACCTACGTCCGCTTCGGCGCCCCGGACGTCGTCGATCTCGTCGACGCCCTCCGTGACATCGGCGAGGGCGAGCTGATCACGGTGGCCGTGCCCTCGGAAATCATCTGGAAGTATCCGCGCTTCCGCATGGACATCCGCCTGTCCGAGACGACGCTCAGCGGCAGCTATTCTTTCCCCTTCGCCACCCGCGTCAACTCCTTCCGGCCCTACATGAATCGCGGTGTGCGCGACCTGCCGGCGGTGCGCAATCCGACCACCGGACGGATCAATTGGGATCCGGCGCTCGAACAGGAGCGTCTCGTGCAGACGCGCCGCGAGCGGCGCGGCGCCGAACTGCTGGATCGCGGCGCCTTCCTGGTGCCGGTGGATTTCCGGCGGCGCATCGTCGCCTTCGCCACCACGCACGCCGCGTTTCGCTCGAGCGTGCTGGGCGAGACGCGCCAGCAGGTGGCGATGGGGGTGTCGCCGGCCAGCCTCGACGAGGCCGGGCGCGAGCGCCTGCAATCCCGGCTCCGCGCGGCCCTGGCGGACACCGTGGTGTGGGGTATCGCCACCAGCGACAGCGGCGGGGTAGGGCCGGAGGACAGCGTGACCGTGCTCACCGCGACCGCCGTCTTGTTCGATCCCGCCTGGCGCGAGGTGCGGCGGGTTACCTCGCACGGGCCCTTCCAGCGCATCAACACCGTCGACGGCCCGATGCTGGTGGCCGCGCTCGATCTCTCGGCGCCCCCCGGGCACTACTACCTGGCGACGTCGATGGAGGACTCGGCGAGCATCGGCGCGCGGCGCGAGGGCGCGAACCTGCCCGAGTATCCCCCTTCGCTCTGCCTCTCGGACCTGCAAATGGCGGCCGACGATTCCGCGCTCGTCCGCGGTCCCCGGGTGAATTTGCCGCTGCCGCTGCAATCGCTCGGCGGCGACCAGCCGCTGGTCATCACCTTCGAGGCGTACAATCTGTCGCGCGACATCCGCGGCCAGGCCCGCGCCCGGGTGAGCGCCACCATCCGCGAGCTGCCGGATCCCGGCCAGCTGCGCAAGGGCGTGGTCAGTCGCAGCGGCGGGCTCTTCGGGCGGCCGCGCACCGCGGGGGTGATCACCACCGAATTCTCCGACGTGGTGCGCAACTCCACGCTCGCGCGCACCTTCGCCGTCGATGTCGGCGCGCTCGACGCGGGGGACTACCAGGTCGACGTCGTGGTCCACGACGAAGGCACCGGCCTCGAGGCCAGCGCCCGGACGACGTTCACGCGCAAGTACGAAACGGCGCGGCGAAATTAGCGCACTGCCACCTGATGGTTTGACAGGGCGGGCCCGGGTGGCCACAATCGATGACTTCCCCTGTCCCGGCCCGGCGCCCCGCGCTGGCCGCGGCACGGGCGGCGTGACCTGTTCGTCCCCGAGGACACCACCGTGAGCCACCCTTCCTGGCAATCGCCCGCGCTCCCGCTCGAGACGTTGGAACGCAACTTCGCGGAGCATCATCCGCCCTTCCTCGTGCGCGAGGCGCAACTGGAAGCGAGCCGCTGCCTGTATTGCTTCGACGCGCCGTGCCAGGTCGCCTGTCCCACCTCGATCCCTGTACCACACTTCATCCAGCGCATCGCCGCCGGCGACGCAATGGGGGCGGCGCAGACGATCCTCGGCGCCAATCCGCTCGGCGCCAGTTGCGCGCGCGTGTGCCCCGTCGAGGCGCTGTGCGAGGGGGCGTGCGTGATGAATCACATGCACGCGCCGATCCTGATCGGGCGCTTGCAGCGTTTCGCCACCGATGCCACGCACTCTGCGCCGCCACTCGGCGAGATCGCGCCGGCGCGCTCGCTGGGACGCAAGGTGGCGATCATCGGCAGCGGCCCGGCGGGGCTGGCCTGTGCGCTCGAACTGGCGCGGCGTGGCGCCGAGGTGGTGATGTTCGAGTCCAAGCCGATGGCCGGCGGCCTCGCCACCTACGGCATCGTGCCGTACCGGCTGCCGCGCGAGATCGCGCAGCATGAAGTCTCGCTGGTCGAGAACCTGGGCGTGACCATTCGCACGAACTGCGCCGTCGGCCGCGACATCAGCGCCGAGGAGATCCTGCGCGACTTCGACGCGGTGTTCCTCGGGATCGGCACCGGCACCGTCCGCGGGCTCGGCATCCCAGGCGACGACATGGAAGGCGTCTGGGATGCGCTCGAGTTCATCGCCCGCATCCGCACCGAACCGCTCGATCAGATCCCGGTCGGCCGCCGCACCATCGTGATTGGCGCCGGCAACACCGCGATGGACGCGGCCAACTCCTCCGCCAAGCTCGGCGCGGGTTCGGTCGATGTCGTCTACCGCCGCACCGCGGAAACCATGGGCGCGTATCCGGGCGAGGTGCAGATGGCGAAGGACCTGGGCGTCCGCTTCCACTTCCTCACCGTGCCGCTGCGCATCGAGGGCAACGGGCGCGTGCAGCGGCTGGTGTGCCAGCGCGCGACGCTGGGCGAGCCGGATGCCTCCGGGCGGCGCGCCCCGGTGATGGTGCCCGGCAGCGAATTCGCGATGGAGGCGGATGTCGTCATCCGCGCCGTCGGACAGGCCAAGCCGACCACGCTGCTCGATGCGCTGGGCGTGACACACGAGCGCGGCGCGGCGATCGTCGATGCCGCCACGCGGCAAACCGCCAACCCGAAGGTGTTCGCGGGCGGCGACCTTGTCAACGGCGGCCTCGAGGCCGTCAATGCCGTCGACGACGGGTGCGTGGCCGCGCAGGGCATCCTGCGCGCGTGGGGCGTAAGCGCGTAGCGCGGGAGACTCGACCAATGGCAGACCTCACCACACGCATGGCGGGCATCTCGAGCCCCAACCCGTTCTGGCTGGCGTCCGCGCCGCCCACCAACACCGGCGAGATGATCCACCGCGCCTTCGAGGCCGGCTGGGGCGGCGCGGTGTGGAAGACCCTGGGCGAGCCGATCATGAACGTCTCGCCGCGCCTGGCCGCGGCGGACTACGGCAACACGCGCATGTTTGGCCTCAACAACATCGAGCTGATCACCGACCGCCCGCTCGACATCAACATCCGCGAGATCCGTGACCTCAAGCGCCTCTGGCCGGACCGCGCGGTGATCGTGTCGCTGATGGTGGAGTCGAAGCGCGAGTCGTGGCACGAGATGGTGAAGATGGTGCAGGACACCGGCTGCGACGCCTTCGAGCTGAACTTCGGGTGCCCGCACGGCATGAGCGAACGCGGCATGGGCGCCGCGGTGGGGCAGGTGCCGGACTACGCCGAGATGGTGACCTCGTGGGCCAAGGAAGCCTCGCAGATCCCCGTGCTGGTGAAGCTCACGCCCAACATCACCGACGTCACCTACGTCGGCCGTGCCGCGGTGCGCGGCGGCGCCGACGGTCTCTCCTTGATCAACACGATCAACAGCGTCATGAGCGTCGACCTCGACTCCTTCACACCCAACCCCAACGTCGGCGGCGAGAGCGCGCACGGCGGGTACTGCGGCCCGGCGGTCAAGCCGATCGCCCTGAACATGGTCTCGACGCTGGCCAACGACGCCGCCATCGGCGTGCCGATCTCCGGCATCGGCGGCATCGGCACCTGGAGCGACGCCGCGGAATTCATCGCACTTGGCTCGACCAGCGTGCAGGTGTGCACGGCGGTGATGCACTACGGCTACCGCATCGTCGAGGACATGGTCGCCGGCTTGTCGAACTATCTCGACTCGAAGGGAATGGCGTCGGTGTCCGAGCTGGTGGCGGTCAGCAACAAGCGCGTGCGCAACTGGGGTGACCTCGACCTCAATCACAAGGTTGTCGCCTTCGTGGACCGCGACGCGTGCATTCACTGCAACCTCTGCTACATCGCCTGCATGGACGGCGCGCACCAGTGCATCAGCCTCGAGCCCGACCCGGACGGCGCGCTGGCCGCCACCGCGCTCACCGGACGCGGCGCCGAGGGCGCCCACAAGCGGGCCCTCGCCCAGCAGCGCGTGCGGCTCGACGCCCGCGCCGCTGGCGGCAACGGCGGGCAGGCCCAGCGCAGTCACCCGGTGCATGGCCCGGCCCGCACGGCGCGCGACGTCATCTGGCCGATCGTCGATGAGACCGAGTGCGTCGGGTGCAACCTCTGCGCGCTGGTGTGCCCGGTGCCGGGCTGCATCACGATGGAGCGCGTGTTCGCCGACCGGCCGCACGAGAGCTGGAACGAGCGCCAGGCGCGGCTGGCCAGCGAGGCGTGATGCGGGGCGCGGCGCTCCTGGCGGGGGCGGCGCTTGTGGCGGCCTGCGTGCTGCTGGCCTCGGTTTCCGCCGCCGCCGGCGCGCCGCCGTCCGAGGGCGCATCGCCACGGCTGCGCGTGTTCCTCGATTGCGAGTGCGACGAGGACTTCGTGCGAGAGAACCTGCGCTTCGTGGATCACGTGCGTGACCCGGGGCTGGCCGACGTGCACGTGCTGGTCACCAGCGAGGCCAACGGCAGCGGTGGGGAGAATCGCACCGTCACCTTCCTCGGCAGCGCGCGGTGCGCAGGCTTGGCCGACACGCTGCACTTCGTCACGCGGGCGAGCGACACCGAGGAT
>JBKJUD010000191.1:0-4987 GCA_046590735.1 Candidatus Eiseniibacteriota bacterium
GGGCAGCAGCCCTCGACCCCCCGGTGATCGGACAAGGGTCGTACTATCGCGACAACTACGTGCCGCTCCAGCACCACGGCCTGCTCGACCTGCTCGACGGCGACAGGGAGATCGTGCCGGGAGTGCGCACGATCGTCACCGCGGGCCATACGCCCGGCCACCAGATGATCGTGGTCGAGGGCGGCGGCGAACGCGCGTTGTACATGGGCGATTTGGTGTGCACGACGCATCACATCAAGCCGGCGTGGAATACCTCGTTCGACCTCGAGCCGCTGCGCGTCATCGAGCAGAAGCAGCGCGCCCTGACCGACGCGCTCGAGTACGGCTGGCTGCTGATCTGGGATCACGACAGCGCGGTGGGGATGGGCCGGCTGCGCGCCGACGGCTCAGTGGAGACGGTGGTGCCCGGCACGATCGCCGAGGACCTGCTCGACGACCGCGCAAGCGGCGCGGCGTAAGCGTGGCGCTCTATCTGCTCGGCGCGCATCTCGTCGCAACGCACGACGGCGCGGACGCCTGCTGCGTGGACGGTGGGCGGGTGAGCTGGCTCGGCACACGCGCCGAGGCACGCGCGCGCGCCGGCGCCGGCGACCTGGTGCGCGACCTGGGCGGCGCGGTGCTGCGCCGCAGTTTCACCGATCACCATACGCATCCAGTGTGGTTCGGCGAGCAGCGGCGCGGCCTCGACGTGCGCGGGATCGTCGCGGTGGAGGATGTGCTCGCGGCGGTGGCGGCGTGCGTCGCCACGCACCCGCGTGACGGCTGGCTGCAGGTCGAGGGATGGCGTCCCGCCGATCACGCGGCCTCGCGTGACGCGCTCGATGCGGTGTCCGGCGGGCTGCCGGTGGTGCTGGGCGCGCTCGATGGGCACGCGATGTGGGCGAACTCGGCGGCGCTGGCGCGTGCCGGCGTCGACGACACCGTGACCGCCCCGCCGGGCGGCGCGGTGGATCGCGATGCCGGCGGGCGTCTCACCGGCGTGCTGCGCGATCACGCGATGCACTGGCTGCTCGCGGCGCGTCCCCCCGCCAGCGCGGCGGAGCGCGCCGCGGCGCTCGCCGAGGCGCAGCGCGCGTTCCACCGCGCCGGCGTGACGACCGTGCACGCGATGGAGGGCGAGTCGTCGTACCTCGCGATGCGCGAGGCCGAGGCGGCCGGCGCGCTCAGCCTGTCGGTCGGCTTCTATGCGCGGTTCGAGGAACTCGCGGCGGTGCAGGCGGCGCGCGACGCGCGGGGCGTCAGCGCCCGCGTCCGGCTGGCCGGGACGAAGTCCTTCCTCGATGGCTCGCTCGGCAGTCATTCCGCCGCCTTCTGCCATCCCTACAGCGACGCGCCGGACAGCACCGGCCTGCTCTGCCTCGAGGCCGCCGAGATGCGTGATCGGCTGCGCGTCACCGCCGAGGCCGGTCTGGCCGCCGCGGTGCACGCCATCGGCGACCGCGCTGCGCAACTCCTCTGCGAGGTGCGCGAGGCGTGGGACCCGGCGTGGGGCGCGCCGCCGCCGATCCGCATCGAGCACGCGCAGCATATCGCACCCGCCGACGCGCCGCGGCTGGCCGCGCACGGTCTGGTCGCGTCGATGCAACCGCTGCACGCGCCGCTCGACGCGCCGCTGGTGGCGCGCAGCCTGCGCGGCCACGACCTGCACACGCACGCGTGGTCGGCGCTCGCCGCACACGGCATCGGCCTGCGCTTCGGGTCCGATGCGCCGGTGGTCGAGCCCGATGCCCTCGCGGCGATCGCCGTCGCCACCGACCCCGCCAATCCGCAGGCGCTGTCGCGCGAGGCCGCCTTCGCCGCCTACGGCTCGCACGCGCTGCAGGTGGGCGACACGGCGGACTTGATCGCACTCGAGGCGGGCCGCGTGCGCTCCACGTGGGCCGCCGGGGACCTGGTGTACGACGAGGAGCGGGACGCATGACCGAGCGACTGTACTTGCACGACAGCTATCGCACCGGCTTCGACGCCACCGTGCGCGCGGTGCGCCCCGCGGCCGGCGACGGGCGCGTCGCCGTGCTGCTCGACCAAACCGCCTTCTACCCGACCGCCGGCGGGCAACGCCACGACATCGGGACACTGGGCACGGCGCGCGTGCTCGAGGTCATCGAGGAAGACGACGACATCGTCCACCTGTGCGACCGCGCGCCCGGCGAGGGGACCGTGCACGGCGCGATCGACTGGGCCGCGCGCTTCGACCACATGCAGCAGCACAGCGGCCAGCATCTGCTCTCGGCGATCCTCGAGGAGTCGTGCCGCGCGCCGACGCTCTCCTTCCACATGGGAGAGGAGACCTCCACGATCGATCTCGACATCCCCCAGATCTCCGCCGAGGCGCTGGCGCGCGCCGAGGGCAGCGTCAACGCGCACATCTGGGCGAACGCGCCGGTGCATGCCCGTTTCGTCACCGATGCCGAACGCGACGCCTTGCCGCTGCGCAAGGATCCCACCGTGCACGCCCACCTACGCGTCGTGTCGATCGCGGCGATCGATCATTCGGCGTGCGGCGGCACGCACGTGCGCGCCACCGGCGAACTCGGCGCGGTGCACCTGCTGGGCACCGAGCGCGTGCGGCAGTCGACCCGTCTCTCCTTCGTCTGCGGCGGGCGTGCGCTGCGGCACGCGCGCGCGCAGCGGGCGATCGTGAGCACGCTGGCCACGCGCTTCACCACACGCGACAGCGAGGTCGCCGGCGCGGTGGACAAACTCGACGACGCCCTGCGCACCACCCGCAAACGCGCCGAGGCGCTCACGCTGGAGATCGCCCGCGCCGACGCCGCGGCCGTGGCGGCCGGGGCGGCGCGCGGCGCGGAGGTGCGCATCGCGACCGGATGGTCCGCCGAACGCGCCGCCGAATTCGCACGCACGCTGGCGGCCACGGGATGCGCGGCCGGCGTCCTGGTGAGGGCGAACGCGGCCGGCAAGGGCCCGGACCTCCTCGTTGCGCTGCCCCCTGGGGATGCGCGCGAAGCCGGCACCGTCGTGCGCGAGGTGTGCACGGCGCACGGGGGCAAGGGAGGCGGCGCGCGTGAATTTGCCCGCGGGACGCTGGGACCGGAGGCGGACGTCGACGCCGCGGCGGCGCTGTTGCGCGAGCGGCTCGCCTAGGACGCGGGGGGATCCGCGGACGGCGCCCGGAGCGCGCGCACGCCCAGCAGGCGCAGTACCGCCTCGCTGAGCAGCCCGGCGGGGATCGGGACCAGCGCGGCGCACAGCAGGCGCAGCACGGTGAAGCGCACCCCGAGGAACTGCATCTCGAAGGGGAGGAAGGTGAGCTTGACGATCTGCCACGACGACATGAAGGTGACGATGGTCGCCAGCCGCGCGCCTGCGCCGGCGAACAGCGTCGCCAGCGGATAGGTGACGTACACCGGCCCGGTGGCGAACGCGCCGGCGAGCGTGGCGACCCCGAGGGCGCGCACACGGCCCGCTTCGCGCCCGATCGCCCGGGCCAGCAGGCGCGGGGAGATCCACTCCTCGAAGAGGCCGAGAAAGACGTATGCTGCCAGCAGGAGCACGCCGATCTCGCCGGCATAGGCGGTGGCGTGTGCCACGGCGCGGATGGCGGTCGCAGGGCGGACGAGGGCGGTGCCGAGGTAGGCGGCCAGCACGGCCGCCAGCAATCCGTGGCGCCGCAGCAAGGCGCGACCGTCGCGGCCGGCGCTCATCGCCCACCGCCGTACAGCACCCCGACCCCGGCGCCAACCGCACAGGCGCCGAGGATGGCGACCGCGTTGCGCACCAGCGCGAAGCGGCGCCCGAGCGCGGCGGCTTCCACCGGCAGGCCGAAGCCCGAGACCGAGGTCCACGCCGTGAGCAACGCGGCGGTGGCCCCGGCGGAGAGACCGGCCCCGTGCTGGAACAGCGCGCCGGCGATAGGGTAGGACACCACCGGCCCGCCGGAGCTGAACGCGCCGACCAGCGCCGCCCCGATCACTGCCGGGGCGCCGTGGAGCTGCTGCAGCACCGCAGGTGAGGCGCCGTGTGGCGCCCACGCGCGCAGCAGGCCCATGGCAAGGAGCACGGCGGCGAGCGGGCTGACGACCACGGCGAGATGCGCGCGGCCGCGGGCAAGCGCCTGCCGGGTGCGGACGGGCGAGGCTCGCCAGGACGCGGCGCAGCAGAGGAGGAGGACCACGGTCATCGTCGTTGCCAGCAGCATATGGTCTCCGGGCGTGGCGGCATCGCGCCTGCGAGCGGCGGGCATGGTAGCACAGCCCGGCCCGTCCGGCCCTGCGCCCGCGCCGGACGGGCCACGTGGACTCGCCGGATGACCCCGCGCGCCAAGTTCGCCATCGCGGCGACGCTCTTCGGCGTCCTCGCCGTGGTCGAGATGGTCGGCGGCACGGTGTTCCAGAGCGTCGCCGTGGTCTCCGACGGCATGCACAATCTCGCCGACGCGCTGGCGCTGGGCCTCGGCGCGGTGGCGCTGCGGGTCGCGCTGGGCACCACGCCCTCGGAACGCATGCACTTCGGCTGGCACCGGCTCGAGGTGGTCTCCGCGCTGCTCAACGGCGCAGTCCTGCTGGCCGTCGCCCTCGGCGTGCTGGTGAACTGTGCGACGCGCCTGATGGCGCAGCAGGAGGTGCACATGCAGGGCGCGCTGCCGCTGGTGGGCGCAAGCCTCGCGGTCAATCTCGGCATGGCAGTGTGGTTGCGCCCCCGGGAGGCCGATCTCAACCAGCGCGCCGCCTACCTGCATGTGCTCGCCGACGCGCTGTGGACCGCCGGCGTGCTCGCCGCGCTCATCGCGGTGTCGCTCACCGGCCGGGCGTGGATTGATCCAGTGGCCGCGGCGATCGTGTCGCTGCCGGTCGCGTGGACGGCGCTGGGGGTGGTGCGCAGCAGCGGCGGCATCCTGCTGCAGCGGACGCATCTCGATCCCGCCGACGTGGTGGAGGCGATGCGCGGCGTCCCCGGCGTGCTCGACGTGCCCGACCTGCGCGTCTGGCATGCCTGCTCGTACCTGATCGTGGGCACCGCGCACGTG
>JBKJUD010000220.1:0-4503 GCA_046590735.1 Candidatus Eiseniibacteriota bacterium
GCCGCGCCCCTGGCGCCCGGACGATCCGGTGGCCCCGCGCGGCGTCTACGCCCGCTCCAAGCGCGCGGGCGAGGAAGCGCTGCTCGCCTCCGCCGGCCCGCACGTCCTGGTGCGCACCGCGTGGCTCTTCGGCACCGGCGGGCGCAACTTCGTCGACACCATCGTCGCGCGCGGACGCGCCGGGGCGCCGCTGGCCATCGTCGACGACCAACGGGGATCGCCCACTTACGCGGCGGATCTCGCGGTCGCCGTGACGAAGCTCATGGAAGTGGGCGCAGCGGGCGTCTATCATGCCGCCAACGCGGGCAGCTGCAACTGGTACGATCTCGGATGCGAAGCGCTGCGCGCCGCGGGCTGCGACGCCAGCGGTGTCGGCCGCGCGACCACCGCCTCGCTCGGGCGACCGGCGCCGCGCCCCGCCTACAGCGTGCTCGACACCACCACCTTCACCCAGGCGACCGGCCACACGCTGCCCGCCTGGCAGGACGCCGTCGCCCGCCACCTGGCTGCGGCACAGGGGAGACCACCCGTCACATGACACCCGCCGACAATCCGACGTCCGCCGCCGCGCTCACCCCGGGCGCCGCGGCCGCGCGCGAGGCGATCGCGGATTCCTCCGCTGTGCTCGCCGCCGTGGCCCGCGACTGGGCCGCGTGGGTCGACGAGGTGGCGACCGAGCTGACCCGACGCCTGCGCGCCGGCCACAAGCTGCTCACCTGCGGCAACGGCGGCAGCGCCGCCGACGCGCAGCACATCGTCACCGAGCTGGCCGGCATGTTCTACATCCGCGACCGCGAGCCGCTGCCGGCGATGGCGCTTACCACCAACACCTCGGTACTCACCTCGGTGGGCAACGACTTCGGCTACGACGACGTGTTCGCCCGCCAGGTGGGCTCGGTGGGGCGGGAGGGCGACGTGCTGTTCGCACTGTCGACCAGCGGCAACGCGCGCAGCGTGCGGCGCGCGGTCGAGGAAGCCGCGCGCCGCGGCGTGTGGACGGTGGGCTTCACCGGCGCGCGCGGCGCCGAATTCGCGGCGCTCTGCGACACCGCCATCCTCGTGCCCTCCACCGACGTCGCGCGGATCCAGGAAGCGCACATCTGCGTCGGCCACGCCATCTGCGGGCTGGTGGAACGCGCCATGGCCGGGTTGCCGGTCTCCGCCCGCGCGCCGCAGGCGGGCGCCTGAGCCCCCGGCGCCGCCGGCCGCCCGCCTCCCGGGGTTCAGCGCCGGCGCAACCGGGCCGACACCCACTCCCATGAAGCTCCTGCGCGCGCTGGTCGAATCGCTGCGACCGCACCAGTGGACCAAAAACGTCGTCCTGCTGGCGGGCCTGGTGTTCTCGGAGCACCTGTTCAAGGTCGAATTCCTGCTGCGCTCGCTGGTCGGCGTGGCGATCTTCTGCGGCATATCCAGTGGCGTGTACCTGCTCAACGACCTGATGGATCGCGACCGCGACCGCCTGCACCCCAAGAAGCGGCTGCGCCCGATCCCCAGCGGCCGGTTCCCGCTGCCGCTGGCCGCCGCGACGTCGGCGATCCTGCTCGTCGGCGGCATCGCGCTGGCCTCCTCGCTCAGCTTCAAGTTCGGCGTGGTGGCCGGCTTGTACGCGACGCTCAACATTGCGTACTCGCTCGGCCTCAAGAACGTCGTCATCCTCGATGTCATGATCCTGGCCAGCGGGTTCGTGCTGCGGGCGGTGGCCGGGGTGAAGATCCTCGACTCGATGGATCCCACCATCACTCTCTCGCCTTGGCTGCTGGTCTGCACCTTGTTTCTCGCGCTGTTCCTGGCCATCGCCAAGCGGCGCGCCGAGCTGCGGACGCTCGCCGGAGGCGCGGCAAGCCATCGCAAGTCGCTCTCGGAATACTCCCTGCCGATGCTCGACCAGATGACCGGCATCGTGACGGCCTGCGTGGTGATCGCCTATTCCACCTACACGATTTCCCCGGACACCGTGGCCAAGTTCGGCACCTCGCGCCTCGTGTACACGGTGCCCATCGTGCTCTACGGCATCTTCCGCTACCTCTACCTGATGACCCAGGAGGATGGCGGGGGCAATCCCTCCGAGCATCTCGTGTCCGACCGGCCGTTGCTGGCCGCGGTGCTGGCGTACGCCGCCGCGGTGCTGGTCATCCTCTATGGCGCACACATGCGCGCCTTTTAGCGTGCCGCCGGGACGCGTGTCGGTGCGCTGCCACGCCAAGATCAACCTCGGGCTGGCCGTCACCGGGACCCGCCCCGACGGCTACCACGAGGTCGCCACCATCCTGCAGGCGATCTCGCGCGCCGACACGCTCACCGCCGCGCTGACCCCCGGCGCGAACTGGTCGATGACCGTGGAGCCCGCCGGCATCCTGCCCGCCGACGACACCAACCTGGTCCTCCGCGCCGCCCGCGCCCTCGATGCGCGACTCGGCGCGGTGGACCGCCCGCGGGCGCGCTTCCACCTGGTCAAACGGGTGCCGCACGCCGCCGGCCTGGGCGGGGGGAGCAGCGACGCCGCGGCCGCGTTGCGCCTGCTGGCGCGGCTGTGGCATCTGCCACGCGCGGCGGCGACCGATGCACTCCTGCGGGAGGTGGCCGCCACGCTGGGCGCCGACGTCCCGTTCTTCCTGACCGGCGGCACCGCTCTGGGCACCGGACGCGGCGATGAGTTGCGTGCGCTCCCTCCGGTGCGCGATGTGCATTTCGTCGTGGCGGTGCCCGATTTCGGCATCGCCACCCGCGACGCCTACGCAGCTGTCGATTGGCACTTGACACATTCGAAGCTCGTTCATACATTCGCCCGCACGCTGGAGGCAAATCGCGGACGGCTTGTCGATGCGCTACGCGAGACATCCAGTGGACTGTTCAATTCGTTCGAGTCCACCCTGTTCGCGAAGCACCCGGCCCTTGGCGCCCTCATCCGGCGTTTCCAGGAAGCAGGTGCGGTTGCGACAGCCCTGTCCGGATCAGGATCGGCGGTGTTTGCGGTTGCGGCCTCGGCCGCGGCGGCGCGACATCTCGAGCTCACCTGCACCGCGGCGGGGCTTTGTGCTTTCAGGGCCCTTCCGGTTTCCCGGAAGGCGCCACTGGTCGTGCTGGCAGAGGGGCAGAACTAGCAGTCGTTCAGCAGCAGTGACATGGATTGTCCGCGACGCTTCCGGCCGAGCAGCAGGCTTCGATGGTCCGGGTGAGCACAGAAGCAGCACGGGACGTGCTCGAACGACCACCATCGTGCCGGGGCATGCGCAAGATCGGTGACCCGAAGGTGGTAATGCTATGGAAATTACAGAGGTCAGAATTTCCTTGCGCGACGACGCCAAGCTGAAGGCGTTCGCCAGTATCACGTTCGACGACTGCTTCGTGATCCGGGGCCTGAAACTGATCGAGGGCAACGAGGGGATGTTCGTCGCGATGCCCAACCGGAAGCGCCCCGATGGGACGTTCCAGGACATCGCCCACCCCATCAACCAGGACATGCGCAAGCGGATCGAGGAACGCCTCATCGAGTGCTATTATCAGGAGATCGAGCGGGGCGGGAGCCCTGTGCCGATTCCTCCGCCCTATGCCGACGTGACCTAGCCAATCCACCGGAAGTTTCTTGACGGCGCGCGCGCCACCGGGCACACTCCGCGATTGTCTTTCCCGACTCGGGACTTATGGGTGCGTCCTGCGCTCGCGGCGCCATCGATGGCATCGTGCGCGGGGACGCCTGGCCGGAAGCATCGGCGGCCAGTCCGACCTGTTTCCCATGCATTCGTCCCATACGAGTCGGCGCTCTACCCAGCGTACGCCCCCATGCCGTGCCGGGGGCGCAGCCGGTTGCCCGGGAGGCTGACGGACCACCGCGTCACGCGCTGACCACCCTGGCTGTCTCCAGGAAACGGGGGATCCAGGCGGGTTGCGCGGGCGCACCTGTTGGGGCGTCGACAAGCGGTAAGTCACAGGTCTTTGGAACCTGCATTCGGAGGTTCGAATCCTCCCGCCCCAACCACCCTTGGTCCCGGCATGTCGGCGATCCGGGCGTGGGCCGGCGGGCCGGCCCGACGCACCAGTGCCGCGCGGCATCGACAGGAAAGTGGAGGACCCGTGCCCGAGGGGCTCAAGCTGATCAGCGGTACCTCGCACCCGACGCTCGCGCGCAAGGTCTGCGACTACATCGGGGTGCCGCTGTCGGAGGCGCAGGTCACGCGATTCGCCGACGGCGAGATCTCGGTGGAGATCCGCGAGAACATCCGCGGCGGCGACATCTTCATCTTCCAGCCGACGTTCGCGCCGGCGGAAAATCTGTTCGAGCTGCTGATCATGGTGGATGCCGCGCGCCGCGCGTCGTCCGGGCGCATCACCGCCGTGATCCCGTACTTCGGTTACGCCCGGCAGGACCGCAAGGACCGGCCGCGCGTGCCGATCACCGCCAAGCTGGTGGCGGACCTGATCACCGAGGCGGGGGCGGACCGGGTCCTCACCATGGACCTGCATTCGGAGGTTCGAATCCTCCCGCCCCAACCACCCTTGGTC
>JBKJUD010000100.1:0-2754 GCA_046590735.1 Candidatus Eiseniibacteriota bacterium
CGCGTACTTGCCGATCAGCGCGACCTCGACGTCGCAGCGCTCGCGCTCGACGCGCTCGAGATCATCCAGCCAGCGGCCGCGGCCCTCGTCGTTGGTGTCCTCGCCGCCGGAGGCGAAGTCGCCAAGGTGCACGTCGACGGTGTAGTTGTGCCCGATCACCGCCTTGATCTCGTCGATCAGCGGCAGCGGATAGGTGAACTTGGCGAAGGCGTTGGTGGTGAATGCGCCGGAGACGAAGTAGCCGTTGACCTTCTCCGGCGGGTGGGTCATCGGCACGTTCATCACGCCACAGCGCACGCCGGCCTGCGAGAGCACCTGCCACAGCGACTTCCCGCCGCGCAGCCGCGTGTGGAAGATCTCCATGTCGTAGGTGCCGGGCTTGCGGTGCACGAAGTCGAAGATGCCGTGCATGCCGGGATTCGAGCCGGTGAGGAACGAGGCCCACGCCGTCGGCGAGTGCGGGTGGATGGTGGAGGCCAGCGGGCCCCACGCGCCTTCGCGCTGCAATCGCGCCATCGTCGGCATCTCGCCGGCGTCGATCAGCGGCTGCATGATCTCCCAGTCCGCGCCGTCCATGCCGAAAACGAGCACCTTGCGGAGCTTTGTCGCCATGCGATCGTGTGTCCTTTGTCTCAGTGTCCACTGCTCGTGGGGCCGGTGAGGGCCGGCACCACGCGGCCGTCCATCGCGGACGGCACGGTCACGCCGAAGCGTGCAAGGATGGTGGGCGCGAGGTCCACGAGCCGCGCGCCGTCGAGGCGCGTGCCCGGCGCGATGCCGCGCCCGCAGGCCAGCAGCACACCGGTAGGCCCGTGCCCGCCGCTCAGCAGGAAGCGGTTGTCGGTCGCGTCCGCGATCAGCGCGGCCTGCGCGCTGGTGTCGTGCACCAGCGCCAGCACGTCGCCGATCATCTGATAGCCGCGCGCCAGCACCACCACGATGTCCGGCGCCGCGCCGACGTGCGCGCCGTGATACAGCTCGTCGCGCTGGTACGTCCTTTCCACCACGCGCGTCCCGGTGTCGGGGTCGACCAGCGACTCCAGCTTGGCCCGGATCTCCGCGCACAGCGCGTCGTAGGCGGCGCCCGGTTGCACCACGCCGTCGCGCTCGCGGCCGGCCACGTTCAGGCAGATGTTGCCGAAGGTGCCCTCGCCGAAGGCGCGCGTCGCGGGCCATCGGACCGCGGTCGGCTTCAGGTACGTCATCGCCAGTCCGCGCGCCGCCGGCACCCGCGCCTTCAGCCGCGCGCGTAGCCCCTGCGGCAACACGCGCTTGGCGAGACGGAACGTGGCGCGAAATCCGCCGCGCGCCAGGCCCGCGCGCGAGAACGGCGCGGGCCTGACGGTGGCCAGGTAGCCTTCGCGTTCGAGCCAGGCGTTCAGGAACAGCACCCGGTTCAGCGGCGCGCCCCCGTGGTCGGACACCACCGTCCCCGTGGTCGGACATCACGAGGACGGTGGTGTCCTCGCCCATCGCGGCCCACAGGTCGGCGAGCGCGGCATCGGCCACGCGATACATCTCGTCGATGGCGTCGGCGTGTCGTGGCGCCGGCTGTCCGGCCCGCGCGGCGGCGGCCTCGCGCCAGAAGCTGTGTTGCGCGCGATCGGTCGCGGTCACCACGTGCACGACGAACCGCGGACGATGGCGGCGCACCAGTTCGGCGGCAACGCGGGCGCGTTCGCGTTCCACCTCGACGAGCCGCTCGCGAAAATGCGTGCGCGCGGGGTCGTCGGGTCCGTCGATGCGATCGGTGAAGTCGGAGAGATGGGCATCGACCCGGTACGGCCGGCCCAGGATCGCGCGCATCTCCTCCGCCAGCGCCTTCGGATAGGTCACGTGCGACACCGGGTCGGACGTGAACAGGCCGGAGACGAAATAGCCCGCGACGCGCTCGGGCGGATACGTCATCGGGACGTTGACAATACCACAGGTGATGCCGGCTTCTGACAGCAGCTTCCACACCGCGTGGCCCCCTCGGTGCCGGGGCGAGACCACCTCCATGTCGTAGCTGCCGGGCCGCCGTCGCAGGAAATCGTAGATGCCGTGCTTGCCGGGGTTGAGGCCGGTGAGAAAGGTCGACCACGCCGTCGGCGAATGCGGGTGGATGGTCGAGGCAAGGTCGCCCTGGACGCCGCGCGCCGCCACCCGGGCCAGGGTCGGGAGCTGCCCGGCGGCGAGCAGCGGGCCGAGGATCTCCCAATCGCCGCCATCGAGCCCGAAGACCAGCAGGCGATCCTCGCGCGACGCGTCGCTCATGCGCGACCCCAGACCAGCCACGCGAGCGCCAGCGCGATCGCAGCGCCGGCGAACGTGTTGGTGGCGTTGAGCGCGTCGTGGACCAGGGGCGTGCGCCACGCGGCGTCGACGCGCCCCCCGAGCACGCTCTCGAGCAGCGATCCGCCCACCGCTGCCGCGGCGACGAGGCCGATCGCCCCGGGCGGCGCCGCGTGCAGGACGACGCCCACCAGCCCGACCAAGGCCGCGGCCCCGGCTCCGGCCAGCGTGCCCGCGAGACCGATCGCCCCGGGCGTGCCGGGCGCGACCGCGCGCAGTGTGCGGGTCGAGACGGTCGGGCCGGCGAGCCACTGCCCCACCTCGGTGGCGACGGTGTCGGCGGCGGCCGTGGCGAGGGCGGCGAGGCACGCCACGCGCCACCAGAGCGCCTGCGGCTCGCCGGCGCCCGCCGCGGCCACCACGCACACCAGCGCCACGCCGCCGTTGGCCCACGCGTGGCGCGCCCCGCGCCGGCCGCCG
>JBKJUD010000353.1:0-3220 GCA_046590735.1 Candidatus Eiseniibacteriota bacterium
ATCGTCGTGCTGGCGCACAGCGAGACGCTCGATCCGCCGCAGGTGACGGTGGCCCTCACCCGCCCCCTCGAGGAGGCGATGCTGGGACTGAACGGCCTGCGATTGATCCGCAGTCGATCGGTGCGCGGCGCGACCGAAATCAGCCTCGACTTTCGTCCCGATGCCGACATGATGCTGGCTCTCGGCCAGGTGCAAAGCCGGGTGGCGGCGGTGCGCGGCGGCTTGCCCGCCGATGCCGAAGTCGAGGCCGAGCGCCTGACCCCGTCGGTCTTTCCGATCCTGCAATACTCGCTGACCGGCGGCGATCCCTTGGTGTTGCGCGAGTTTGCGCTGCGTCATGTCCGTCCGCGGCTGAGCGCGGTGCCGGACGTCGCCGGCATCGAAGTGCAGGGCGGCGACGTACGCGAGATTACGGCGCTGCTCGATCCCGTGCGGCTCGCGACGCAGGGCGTCAGCGTGGCCGAGGTGGCCGAGGCGATCCGTCGCGGCAACAGTGCCGCCACCGTGGGCATCAGCCAGCGCGAGTACCGGCAATACAGTCTGGTCGTCACCAGCCGCGCCGCCACCGCAGCGGATATCGCCGCCATCGTGGTGCGGCAGGCCGGCGCTCGCGCCCTCCGCGTGGGCGACGTCGGTGAGGTTCGCACCGGCGCCGCGGACCGGTTTCAGATCACCACCGGCGACGGCAAGCCGGCGGTCCTCATCAACATCATGCGCCAACCCCATGGCCACACCGTGCACATCGCCGACGGCGTCGATCGGGCGGCACGCGATCTGCGCCGCCTCCTGCCGGCGGGCGCGCGGCTCGAGGTGGTCTACGATCAGGCCGCTCTCGTGCGCGCCTCGGTGGGCAGCGTGCGCGACGCGATTCTCATCGGCGGCGTGCTGGCCATCGCAGTGTTGCTGCTGTTCCTCGGCCGCCTGCGCTTGACGTTGGCGGCCGGCTTGTCGCTGCCGCTGGCGCTCGCCGGCTCATTCGCGGCGATGGCGGCGCTCGGTCAATCGCTGAACCTGATGTCGCTCGGCGGCCTGGCCGTGGCGATCGGACTGATCATCGACGACGCGGTGGTGGTGGTCGAAAACATCGAGCGCCACATCGCCCTCACGCCGCAGGACCCGCCGCGCGAGTCGATGCGACGCGCCCTCGACGACGTCATCGGACCGATGACTGGGTCGACGCTCACCACCGTCGTCGTCTTCCTGCCGCTCGGACTGTTGCAGGGCGTGGTCGGCGACTTCTTCCGCGCCTTTTCGCTGGCGCTGGCGTGCGCGGTGCTGCTGTCGATGGTGGTGGCCTTGGCCTTCCTGCCGGCGGTGATCGGCTGGGCGTCGTCGGAACTGCGCCCCGGCGCCGGGCACACCCGCCACGGGATCAATCTCGACCGGCTCACCGCGCGCTATGCGCGAGCCGCACAGTGGCTGCTGGAGCATCGCCGCGTCGTGCTCGCGATTACGCTGGCGGTCGTGGTGGGGGCGATGGGGATGTCGCGGGTGATCGGCACCGGCTTCCTGCCGACGATGGACGAGGGCGGCTTCGTGCTCGACTACAAGACGCCGGCCGGCATGTCGCTGAGCGAAACCAACCGCCAACTCGGGATGATCGAGACCATTCTGGCTCACGACCCCGCCGTGCGCTCGTTCTCCCGGCGCACCGGCAGCGAGTTGGGCTTTGCGGTGACGGCACCCAACACAGGCGACTTCACCGTCTTGCTCAAGCCGCACGCCCACCGCGAGCCGATCGAGCAGGTCATCGCTCGCGTGCGCGACGACATCAACGAGCAGGTGCCCGCCGCCCAAGTCGATTTCATTCAACTGTTGCAGGACGTCATCGGCGACCTGGCCGGTGCCCCGCAGCCGGTGGAGGTCAAACTCTTTGGTCCCGACCCGGCGGTGGCCGAGAGCACCGCGGTGCACATCGCGACCGCGCTCGAGGGTGTGCAGGGGCTCGTCGATGTCGCGTCGGGGGTTGCCGGCACCAGTCCGACGCTGACCGTGGCGCTCGACGCCGCGCGCGTCTCGCGGCTGGGCCTGACGCCGCAGGATGTCCAGGAGCAGACCCGCGACGCGCTGTTCGGCGACCAAGTCGGCACCATCCAGGAGGAAGATCGCATTGTGCCGGTGCGGGTGCGCTTGGGCGATGCTGCGCGCGCCGCGCCGGAAGCGCTGGGCGCCCTGCCGGTGACGGGGCCGGGTGGCACCGCGCGGTTGGCCGCCCTGGGCGACGTGCGCGAGGAAGAGACGCCGGTCGAGTTGCAGCGCGAATCGCTGCGTCCGGAAATCCGGATCACCGGCGCGGTCAGCGGGCGCGACCTGGGACACGTCATGCGCGACGTGCGCGCCGCAGTGGCGCGGGTGGCGGTGCCGGCCGGGATCGATGTCGAGTTCGGCGGGCAAGAAGCCAGTCAAACGGAGGCGTTCCGACAACTGCTGGTGGTGTTCGCGCTGGCCGCCGGCCTGGTGCTGCTGGTCATGGTCGCGCAGTTCCGTTCGCTGGCAGGCCCGATGGTGCTGCTGGTCGCCGCGCCGCTGGGCCTGACCGGCGCCTTCCTGGCGTTGGCCGTCACCGGCGTGCCGTTCAACGTCTCGAGTTTCATGGGGCTCATCCTGCTCATCGGGTTGGTGGTGAAGAACGGCATCATCCTCCTCGACGCGGCGCGGCGGCTTCACGCGGAGGGCTTAGCACCCCGCGTCGCCTTGGTCGAAGCCGGCAAGCTCCGCCTGCGGCCCATCCTGATGACCACGCTGTGCACGTTGGTGGGACTGTTCCCGTTGGCGCTGGGCTGGGGCGAAGGCGCCGAGATGCAGCGTCCCCTCGCCATCGCCGTCATCGGCGGCCTGACGCTCTCGACACTGGTGACGCTGCTACTGGTGCCGGTGGCGCTGGACGTCTGTGGGGCGCTCGGCGGCCCTCGGTGGGTGCGCGGTCAAGAATCAGTGGAAGGGCAGCCGCTCTCGCGTGCATGACGGGCCGGCCGCGGCCGAGATCGCCGCCCGGGTGCGCCGCCGTCCCCCGCAACGAGGAGTTCCATGCCGACGATGTGCCGTTCGCGCCCGTGGCGCGCGTGCTGGTTGCTTCTGGCCGTCGCCCTGGCCGGATGTCGTTCGTCGACCCGACCCGCGCTCAGCCCGACGGTGATCGACACCTCTCCGGCGTGGCCGACGGGCGGCGCCGCCTTCGCCACGAAGCTCCCCCGGCCGCACGAACACCAGCGGGGCGAGA
>JBKJUD010000182.1:0-4525 GCA_046590735.1 Candidatus Eiseniibacteriota bacterium
CCGAGATCGAGCTGCACCCACGGCAAGCGGTCGCGCGATGAAGCCCGCCATTCAGTGGCCGCCACGCCATCCACCGCCCGCATCGCCTCGCCCGAGGACGCGATCGCCACCAGCGCCGGCGGCACCGCGGGCACCGGCGGGAGCTCCTCCAGCACCAGGTCGTCGGGCCACACCCACCCGCGCCCGCCGCTGCCCGCGGTGATCGCGAACTCGATACCCGCGACGTGCCGGATCTCCCCGCCGCCGGCCGGCCCCCACGCGAAGGCGATCTGGCGCTTCGGCGTGGTGAGCTGTGTCCAGGCGCGCGGGAAGTCGAAACGGCGCCGATTCGACCACCACACGTTCGCGCCGGTGGAGTCGATCAACTTGAATTCGAGGTCTTCGGGCCCGATGTCCCCCCGCACGGTCAACCGGAAGCGGTAGTTCGACGGCAGGTCCAGCGACACCGCGCGCCGCGCCACCGCGTAGCCGCCGCCGGTCACGAAGTGGACGTCGAGCCGCAGCGCGCGGCCGGTGGCGCCGGCGTCACCGGCAAGCACGAGGTCCACGCCATCGGCGGGGTGCGCGGACCAGGCAGCGATGTCCTCGAAGTCATCGACCACGGTCACCGGCAGGCCACCGCCCGGCGGCGCCTCCGCCCCCCACGCCACGCCCGCGAACAACATCGTCGCCAGCGCAACCGCCGCGCGCCGCGTCACCCCTTCACGCTCCCCATCATCACGCCGCGGATGTAGAACCGCTGCAGCGCCAGGAACACCAGCAACACCGGCAGCACCGTCATCACCGACCCCGCCATCATCAGCTCGGTGTCCTGCACATGTTCGCCGACCATGTTCGCGAGCGCCACCGGCAGCGTCCACTTGTGCGCGTCGCTCAGCGTGATCAGCGGCCACAGGAACTCGTTCCACGAGCTGAGGAACGTGAACAGCGCTTGCGTCACGATGATCGGCTGCAGCAGCGGCACCACGATGTCGCGGAAGATGCGCCATTCGGATCCGCCGTCGATGCGCGCGGCGTCGAGCAGGTCGTCGGGAATGCTGAGCGCGAACTGGCGAATCATGAAGATGCCGAACGCCGGACACAAAAACGGAATCACCACGCCGGCCAGCGAGTTCACCAGCCCCATCTGCCGCAGCAGCAGGAACAGCGGCAGCATCGCCACCTGCGAGGGCACCACCATCGTCAGCATCAGCGCGTGGAAGATGCGGTCGCGGCCGGTGAACCGCAGCTTGGCGAACGCGTAGCCCGAAAGGCTGGTGATCAGCAGCGCGCCGAGTGTGGCCACGACGCTCACGATCAGGCTGTTCGCGAAGGCGCGCGCCAGGTTCAGCCGCGTGAACAGCTGCGCGTAGTGATCGAGCGTCGCGTGCTCCGGCAGCAGCTTGGGCGGAAACGAATTCGCCTCGCCGGTGGACATGAACGACGCCGCCACCATCCACAGCAGCGGGGTCAGCGTCAGCGCGGCGCCGGCCAGCAGCGCGGCGTGCACCACGAGCGACTGCGCGGGCCGCTTCATGCGTCCTGCTCCCGCGCCACGCGCGTCTGGATCCACGTGCCGATCGCCATGAACGCGAACAGCAGGAAGGCGATGGCGGTGGCATTGCCCAGCCGCCACCAGCGGAAGCCTTCCTCGTACATCAGCAGCACCACGCTCACCGTCGAGCGCAGCGGCCCGCCCTGCGTCATCACGTAGGGCTCGGAGAACAGCTGGAAGTTGCCGACCATCGTCAGGATGCCGACGAACAGGAACGTCGGCGCCAGGCTGGGCAGCGTGACGTGACGGAACTGCGCCCACGCGCCCGCGCCGTCGAGCCGCGCGGCCTCGTAGAGTTCGTCGGGAATGTTGAGCAGACCGGCGATGAAGATCAGCATGTTGTAGCCGAAGTTCTTCCACGCCGACATCAGGATGATCGCGGGCATGGCCCAATGGGGGTCGCCGAGGAAGTCGATCTTCGGCAGGTGCACGGCGCTCATCGCCGCGTTGAGCAGTCCGTATTCGGGGTGATAGATATAGCGCCAGACGATCGCCACCGCGACCAGCGTCGTGACGTACGGCGTGAAGAAGATCGAGCGGAACACGCCGCGGGCGCGCACCACGGTGGCGTTGAGCAGCAGCGCGGCGCCCAGCGACAGCGCCACCGACAGCGCGCCGCCGAACACCACGAACACCATCGTGTGCCCCACCGCGCTCCAGAATTCGCGCGAGCCGAGCATGGTCATGTAGTTGCGCAGGCCGACGATGCGCATGACGGAGGGATCGCCGATGGCGTAGATGTCGAAGTCGGTGAAGCTGAGAAGGAAGCCGGTGACCACCGGCACCACGAAGAACACGCCCAGCAGCAGCAGCGCGGGCAGGATGAAGGCCCACGCGGCGCGCGTCTGGCGCTGGGCGAGGCCGGCGTTCATCGGGCGGTCCCCGTCGGGGCTGCCGCGCGGGCGAGCAGCCAGCGGCGCTTCTCGAGCATGCGATCCACGTCCCGATCCAGTTGCGCCAGCGCCGAGTCCGCGCGCGCCGTGCCGCGCACGACCGGTTCGGCGCGGACGACGAACTGGGTCTGGATCTGGTTCCACTCGGGCACAATCGGCCCGGACTTCACGCGCTTCAGTTGCTCGCCGAAGGTGGCGACGCGCGGGTCGTTCGTGAACGCGGTATCGGCCCACGCCTCGACGCGCGCGGGCAGGTCGCCGCTCAGGTGGTAGAAGCGCACCTGCTGCTCGGGCCGCGAGAGGAACTCGATCAGCTTCCACGCCTCCGCCGGATGCGGCGAGTTGCGGAAGAGCACGAGGCTCGATCCGCCGGCGGATGAAAACCCGGTCGACGGGCCGTCGGGCCCCGGGAGCGGCGCGGTGGCCCAGGCGTTCTGCAGCGAATCCGGCAGGCGCTTGCGGCACTCCGCGACGTTCCACGGGCCGGAGATGAACATCGCGAATGTCCCCTTGGCGAATTCCTGGTAGAGATTCGCGATGACCTGGTCGCTCACGCCCGGCGCCAGCCCGTCGCGATAGAGCGACGTGTAGAACTCGAATGCGCGCCGGAACTCCGGTCCCTGAAACGCCCCGCGCGTGTCGTGCTCGGCGAGAAACGGCGCGCCGGCCTGCAGCGCCAGCAGCAGCGGCTGCTCGAATTCGTTCGACGGCATGAGCAGCGCGTAGTGCTGCGGGCCGAGCAGCTTCTTCACCGCCACCATGCACGCGCGCCAGTCGCGCCAGTTGTCCGGCATGCGGCTGTAGCCCGCGCGGCGCAGGATGTCGGTCCGATAGAACAACACGCGGGTGTCGACGTACCAGGGGATGCCGAAGGGCGTGCCCTCGATGACGTTGGTGTCCCAGATGCCGCGGAAGTACGCGGAGTCGCGCACGGCGTGCGATCCGGCGAGCAGCGGCCCCAGCGGTTCCAGCGCGCGCAGCGCCGCGAACTCGGCGACCCAGGTGTTGCCGAGCTGCGAAACGTCCGGCGTCGAGCGGCCGACCACGCAGGTAAGCAGCTTCTCGTGCGCCGCGGACCACGGGATCTGCTGCACCTCGACGTGGATGCCGGGGTTCTCCGCCTCGAAGTCGGCGATCAGCGGCTGCACCGCCTCGCCCTCGGCGCCCATCGCCCAGAAACGCAGGGTGATGTCGTCGCCGGCGCGACGCGGCGCGCAGCCGGATGCCGCGAGCACGGCGGCGGCGCACGCCACCGCCGGCAGCACGAGCAGCCGTCGTGCGGTGCGCGCTATGGCGTGCCTCCCGCGCGCGCCAGCCATCCGCCGGTGAAACCCGCCTTGCGCAGCCCGCGCACGATGTGCGGATTGCGCCGCATGTACCGCCACACCAGCCCGGTGCGCTGGTTCTCCACCATCGCCAGGATCGGGCCCTCGTCGATGCCCAGGTAGTCGGTGTCGTACCAGCCGCGGCCCGGAATCGCCCGCCCGTGATGCGTGCGGACGTCCACGCACAGCGTCGGGTTGAGCGCGTCGACGAAGCCGTACTGGCCGAAGACGTCGCGGCCGTGATCGTGCCGCATCGCCATCAGCACCGGCAGGACGATCTCCGGCGCGAAGGCGAACGAGCCGCCGGCCGCGGAGGGCGACACGGTGCCGTCGTCGGTGACGCGGTCGAACGAGGCGCCGCGCGCCTCGTAGGTGTGGAACTCGCGGTCGCGGCCGTCGAGCGTCACGGTGGAGTCGAGCGGGCCGTCGCACGCGGTCAGTCCCCAGAGCCGCGCGCCGTAGCCGCGGAAGGCGAGCGGGTTGGCCAGCGCGTACTCGCGCTGCGCGTAGGTGGCGCGGCGCGAGTTCTCGAAGTAGTCGGAGCCGCGCGCGCGCATCGTGGCGTCGCGGATGCCGCGGAAGTCGATCCACACGTGCGAGTACTGGTGGCCGAACAACGGCGCGAATCCCAGGTACGACTGCCCGCCGAACTCGCCGAATGTGTATCCGCTGACCCACGCCTTCGTCCACGCCTCCGGGGCGACCGGGTGCGTCGGCGAGCCGAGCGCCAGGATGTGCAGCAGCATCGCCTCGTTGTACCCACGCCAGTCATA
>JBKJUD010000447.1:0-2651 GCA_046590735.1 Candidatus Eiseniibacteriota bacterium
GATCAGCGGCTGCCGGCCGTGCAACTCGTGCGACATGTCCGCAGACAGGCGATCGTACCAGCGCTCGGCCATCTGGCCCATGCGGGTGGCCATCGGCCGTTCATCTTCGTAGAAGTAGATGTCGAAGTGCTCGGTCCTGAGCACCTGGAAATCGAACGACCGGTACTGGACCTTGTTGCGGCCGAACTCCTGCGCGTGCGCCGCGCTGGCCATCACGCCGGCGGCCAGTACCGCCGCCGCCACTCCCCGCACGATCCGTGTCACCGCCCGCCTCCGCATACCTGTTCCTCGACTCGGCCATTGATCGCTGATCGCTGCAGGGGGATCTGCCATTTCGGTGCGCACCACCAAGCCCAACCGTGCAACCGCGGCGGGACAGACTCCGGCGCCAGACGGCCCCCGCGATTGTACACCGGATGCTGCCGCCGCAAAGGATCCGATGTCGTCGTCAGGATCCGGCGACGCCCCGGTCGATGAGGATCGAGAGGATGCGGCGCGCGTCCGCCTGGTGCACGGTCAGCCGCCAGGCCCCCACTTGGACACAGTCGCCTGGCGCGGGGATTCGTCCCAATCGTGACAGCATGTACCCCGCCAACGTCTCATATGCTCCATGCGGGACCGTGAACCCGGGGATGGCCGCGAACGAATCGGTGGGCGTGCGGCCGCTGGCCAGCCAGCGGTGCTCGCCGAGCGAGCGGATTGGGGCGTCGGCGCGGCGCACGGCGTCGGGGGTGTCGGCGGTGAGTTCACGCACGAGGTCCGAGACGCTGACCAGCCCGGCGATGCCCCCGAATTCATCGGCGACGAGCGCGACCGGCTCCTGCGCGTCGGCCAGGCGGCGGAAGGCGTCGAGCGAGGAGACGCTCTCGGGGAACACCGGCACGCGGACGGCCAGGTCACCGGCCGTGCGTCCCGGCGCGCGAATCAGGTCGACGATGTGGACGACGCCGGTCGCGGCATCGACGGTGTCGTGATAGACCACGAGGCGGCTGTGGCCCGAGGCGGCGGCGATCGCCAGCGCCTCTTCCGTCGAGGCACCGGCCTCGACGGTGACCATGTCGGTGTGCGGAACCATGACCTCGGCCAGCGTGGTCGTGCGCAGGTCGAGCACGCGCGCCAGGTCCAACCCCTCGCCCGTGTCCTGCACGCGGCGCGCCTCGGCCTCGCGGAACAGCACTTCCAGATCGGCGCGGGCGAGAATGCCGCGGCGTCCTTCCGGCCGCGCGCCGAAGAGCGCGAGCAAGCCGGTCGACATCGCGGTGGCGAGCTTCAGCATCGGCCAGAGCACCACGCCGGTCACGCGGAGCACCACCGCTACCGGGCCCAGCAGCGAATCCGCGCGGGCGCGGCCGATGCTCTTGGGCACCGCCTCGCCCAGCACCAGGATGGCCAGCGTCTGCGCAATCGCCGCCAGGCCGGCGGCCTCCTCGCCCCAGCGCCGCTCGCTGCCGACGGTGGCGAGTGCGGCGGCCAGCACCGTGCACACCGCGGTCGAGGCGAGCGCGGTACTCAGAGCCCCGCGCGGGTCATCGAGCAACTCGCGCACCGCGCGGGCCTGGCGACCCCCGCCCTGCGCCAGCCGGCGCTGGCGAATGCGGTTGGCCGACACCAGCACCGTCTCGGAGCCGGCGAATATGCCAATCAGCAGCACGCAGATGAACGCGGCGAGCAGCATCAGGCGGCCCCCGGCGCGGGCGGCAGGGCCCGGGCGGCGGCGTGCAGTTCCTCGACGAGGTCCTGCATCGTCACCAGCCCCTCGGGCCGCGCCGGATCGCTGGCGACCACCAGTACGTAGGTGCGATCGCGCCGCACGATGCGGAACGCGGCCGGCAGCGGCGTGTCGGGCGTGACGAAGAACGCCGGCCGGGCGATATCGCGGACCGCGGTGGCCAAAGCGCGCGTGCCGGGAACGGCGGCGCGCGTGGCGACCAGCAGGTCGTGCGCCCGCACCACGCCCACGACTTCGCCGTGCGGGCCGATCACCGGCGCGCGCGTCACGCCGGCGCTGGCCAGGCGGGCGAGCGCGCGGCCCGCCTCCCACGCGCCGGGCACGGTAATCACGCGCGCCCACGGCTTCATCGCCTGCGACACCACGCGGTGATGTGAGCGCAGCACGCCGAGCAACAGGTCGCGCTCATCGTGCGCCAGCACGCCCTCCTCGCGGCCAGCCTCGATGGTGTCCACCAACGCTTGGTGCGCAGTGTCATCACCCCCGTGCCCGAGGCGGCCGCCACCCAGCCTCCGCGCCAGCGCGCCCAGCGAAATCGACAGCGGCGCCAACGCCAGTTGCGCCAGCCGCAGCGGCTCCGCCAGCGCCAACGCGATGCGCTGGGCGTGATGCACGGCGAGCGTCTTGGGGGTGATGTCGCCGAAGACCAGCAACGCGAAGCTGGTGGCCACCGCGTCGGCGAGCACCAGCGACCCGCCGGTGAGGTGGAACACGCGGAAGAGCAGCGCCGCCGCTGCCGTCGTCGCCGCCACCGACGCCGCGGTCGAGAGGATGACGATAGTGCTGAGCAGCCGCGGCGCATCGGCGAGCAGGTGTTCGAGCGTGCGCCCCCGCGGCGACTGCGCGGCGAGCCGGCGGACCTCGATGCGCGAGAGCGAGAAGCACGAGGTCTCCGCGGCGGACACGGCGGCCAGGAGCGCGA
>JBKJUD010000031.1:0-5929 GCA_046590735.1 Candidatus Eiseniibacteriota bacterium
GCTCCAGCCGACCGGCACCGGGCCCTCGCCGCGCTTCGACGTGGCGGCGTCGTACGACTCGCTGAACAACCGCATGATCCTTTTCGGCGGGTCCACCACCACCGCTTCCTACGCCGACGCCTTCGCGCTCAACATCGGCTCCCCGCAGTCGTGGACACTGTTGCGGCCCTCGGGCAGCACGCCCTTCGCCCGCGGCAGCTCCGCGGTGCCGCCGGTGTCGATCGACAACCGATATTTCTTCTACGGCGGCATCGATGTCACCAACACCATCTACGACGACACATGGGCGCTCAACTTCGCCACCCCGATCTACGAGGCAGTGCCCGACAGCGGCAAGGTGCCGGGCCTGCGCATGGCGTGCATGGCGATCAACGATACGGCACAGAGCCGCATGGTGTTTTTCGGTGGGTGGACGGGTCTGGGCGACTTCTTCAACGACACCTACCAGTTGCGCTTCGGCCCGGTGGGGGCGCCGGCGCTGACCTGGTCGTCGCTGGCGACCCTTGGCAATACCCCGGCGCGCTATGGAGCCGGCAACATCTACGACCCGGTGGCCGAGCGATTCCTGGTGATGTTCGGGGGCCTGGCCGACGCGCCGTTCTCGAACGATGTCTGGTCGCTGAACCTCACGACGTTGCAGTGGACGCAGATGCTGACCAACGGCCCGACCCCGTCGAAGCGTACCGGGCCCGCGTGCGTCTACGATTCCATCCACCGCCGCGTGATCATGTTCGGCGGCCTCACCAGCAACGATGTGAAGTTGAACGACACCTGGGTGCTCGATCTCGCGGGCAACACCTGGACGCAGGTCAACACGGATCCGCTCGCGTCCAAGCCCAGTGGCCGGCTGCGCATGGCGCACGCCGATGATCCGTCGCGCAACCGGATGATCATCTCGTGCGGTATCTCCGATTACTTCGGCATCGGCGACCCGCGCAACATCATGTTCAACGATACCTGGTCGCTCGACTACAACACCTTCGAGTGGACCCTGCTGCCCACCGTCAACGATCCGCCGCAGCGCTTCGACATCCAGAGCCATGTCATCGACGACCAGGACCGCATGGTGATGTTCGGCGGCGCGGTGAACGGGGTCACGGGCGATTCGAACGATCTCTACTCGCTCGACATGACGACCAGCGAGTGGTCGCTGCAGATTCCCGAGGGCACGCCGCCAGGCCCGCGCAATGGCTACACGATGGTGTGGGACCAGGCGCGACGGTGGCTGATCCCCTACGGCGGCACCGACGGGCGCGTGCTGCTCAACGACGGCGCGGTCCTCTACCAATCGCTGTCGCCGGCCGGGCAAGGCACCCCGGTGGATCCCGGCAACCGCCCGCCGGCGCTGCCGCCCGGCGGCAGCGTGGCGATGTCGCGGCGCACGTTGCCCGGCGGGGGCGCGGACTTTTCGGTGCGCGCGCCCCACGCGGGCTCGGCCCAGCTCGAGTTGTTCACCGCCGCGGGACGTCGCGTGTGGAGCACGCGCGTGCAGTTGTCCGCCGGTGTCCCCGCAACCGTGCGCTGGAATGGTGCGCTGCCCTCCGGGGAACGCGCGGTCGGGGGAATCTACCTCGCGCGGCTGACGACGCCCGATGGCCCTGCGCGCGCCAAGGTCGTTCTGCTACACTAGATGTAGCCCCGTCGCACACACCTTTCTGCGTCGACCATCGCGTCTCCCCTGCCGGGGCCGCGAGCGCATTCGCATCTGCCGAAGGGAGCACCTGTGAAGACTCGAGTTGGACTCCGCCGCCACGTCCTCGAGCTGTTGGCGCTCAGCGCCGTCAGCGTGTCCGGACCGGCCCTCGCCTCCGATCTCTGGGCCCCGACCCCCTCGGCGATGGCGCCCGCGGCCCGCAGCGGCCAGACCGTCCTCGTCGACTCCGTGCGCAATCGCGTCATCATGTCCGGCGGTCTGTCGTCCGGCGGCGCGCTGGCCTCCGCGGCGGTGATGGACCTCGCGACCCACGCCTGGCAGGACTCGGCCGCGACCTCGGCGCCTCCCAGCGCGCGGTACGACCACAGTGCCATCTGGAACCAGCCGGCCGGCCGGTACGTGGTCTTCGGCGGCACCAACGGCACCACACGCTTCGCCGACACCTGGTCGCTCGATCCCACGCCAATGACCTGGACAGCGCTGTCCACCAGCGGTAGCGCGCCGTCCGCGCGTTCGAATCACGTGGCGGTGTTCGACGCCGCCGGCAATCGCCTGATCGTCTTCGGCGGATTCAACGGCACCAGCGTGCTCAACGACCTGTACTCGCTCGACCTCGGCACCCTGCAGTGGACTGCGTTGTCGCCCAGCGGCACATTGCCCGAGGCGCGGCAGGGCGCGCTCGCCGTGTACGACCCGGTGCACCGCGCGCTCGTGCTCTTCGGCGGCGCCGGCAGCACCACGCCGTACCTCGCCGATGCCTGGTCGCTCGATCTCGCGACGCTCGCGTGGGCGCCAATCGTGACGCCCGAAAGCGGCGCCTCCGCGCCCGCCGGCCGCGTCGACTGCGCCGGCGACCTCGACCCCGTGCGTCTGCAGCTCCTGGTGGTGGGAGGCCGCACCGGCGCCGGCACCTATGCGTCCGACGCCTGGACCCTGAGCCTCCACAACCACCACTGGACGCAGGTGTCGAACACCGCGGCGATCGCCCGCGCCAACGCCGGCGGCGTGGTCACCCGCCTCGACGACCGCTTCCTGCTGATCAACGGCGAGAGCGGCGCCGGCATCCTGAGCGATGCCTGGCTCTTCGACCTCGCCGCGCACACCTGGTCGCTGTGGCCGGCGCCCGGCACGGTGCCCTCGAACCGGCTCGACTACTTCTTCACCTCCGACGACGCCAACCAGCGCATTTTGCTCTTCGGCGGCTGGCTGGGCACCAACAAGTCGACCGCGATGAATGACCTGTACCAGCTCACGTATCCCAGCGCCTCGTCGCAGGGCATGCAGTGGACGCAGCTGACGCAGACCAACCCGCCCGCGCCGCGCTACGGCATCGGCTCGGTGATCGACCCGCCGCGCAACCGCGTGCTGCTGTTCGGCGGCGCCAACCAGGTGAACTTCACCAGCAACGACCTGTGGGCGATGGATCTCACCACGCGCGTCTGGACGCAACTCACGCCGGTCGGCGGGCCGCCGCCGGCGCGCAACAACTACGCCATCGTCTACGACGCGCCCCGTGTGCGCATGATCATCCACGGCGGCTCGCAGACGGGCTCCACGTCGTACTCCGACACCTGGGTCTACGATTGCGCCGCGAACACCTGGACGCAGGTGGCAACCGGCCTTCCGCGGCCCGCCGCACGCGCCGGCCAATGGTATGCCGACGACGCCTCGCGCAATCGCATGCTGGTCGGTTCGGGCTCCAACGGCTCGACCTTCTACAACGACACCTGGGCGCTCGACTACACGTCGCTCACTTGGGCGCAGGTCGCGACGTCCGGCACCTTCTCGCCCGGCTGGCAGAGCGTCGCGGGCGTGAAGGACCTCGCACACGATCGCGTGATCATCTTCGGCGGCTTCCAGAACGGGATATATTCGAACCAGACCTGGCAGCTCGACCTCCTCACCAACGTTTGGACGCAACTGTCGCCGCTCGGGCTCACCCCGGAGGCGCGCGCGTCGCACCAGATGACGTTCAATCCCCAGCGCAACTGGGCGGTGATGTGGGCGGGCAACAACGGGCCCAAGGTGCTCGGTTCGGGCGGCGTGTTCTACACTTTCGACACCCCGCCCCCCACCGGCATCGCGGCCGGTCCGCCGCCGGTGGCGAATGCGCGGCTGCAGGTGCAGCGGCTGGCGGCCGGCACGGTGCGCTTCGTCCTGCCGGCCGACTGGCGCGGCGCCGGGCAGTTGCAGGTGCTGCGCGCCGATGGCCGCCTCGTCGCCTCCCTCGCGGCGTCGGCCACCGGCCGCCCGGTCGTCTGGTCCGCGGTGGACGCGGCCGGCCGCGCCCTGCCGCGCGGGGTGTACCTGGTCCGCGCGCAATCGGCGGTGTCGCTGGCGACGGCAAAACTCGTACTATTCTAGCTAGGTCACCCGCCCCACAGATCGTCCCCGCACCCAGGGGACCCATGTTCCTTGTCTGTTGGCCTCCATGAAGGTGCCGGTTCGCCGATGTCCACACTTTCCCTCGACTGGTCGCCGGTCGCCGATACGCATGCCGCACTTCGCGCGGTGCCCGGCGAGCTGCACGGCGGCGCCTGCATTCTTTCCTACGGCGACGTCCCCGGCGAATACGCGGCGGTGCGCCACGCCGTGGGCCTGCTCGACCTCAGCGCCCGCGGCCGCTTCCGCGTGTCGGGCCGCGACGCCGTGTCCTTCCTGCAGCGGATGCTGTCCAACAACATCGCCGCGCGGCCCTCGGGCGCCGGCTGCCACGCGCTGTTCCTCAGCGACCTCGGGCAGCTGCGGCTCGACCTGCAGGCCTACCGCGTCGGCGAGGAAGTGTGGCTGGAGTGCGAGGTGGCGCAGCGCGCCGCGGTGATCCCGACGCTCGAGGCCTTCGTCATCATGGACGAAGTGCGCTTCGAGGACGTCACCGGCACGACGGCGCAGTTGTCGCTGCAGGGTCCGCGCGCGGCGGCGGTGCTGCAGGCTGCGCGCCTGCTGCCGTCCGGACTCGACGCGCTGTACGCGCACGCCGTCGTCGACGCCGAGACCGTGCACCCGCGTGTGGTGCGTCGCGACCGGGGCGGTGAGACCGGCTACGACCTGTGGATGGACGCGGCGGTCGCGGACACCGTGCTGAACGAGTTGCTGCGCGTCGGCGGGCCGCAGGGCCTGGCGCCGGTCGGCGAACTGGCCGCGGAGATCCTGCGCATCGAGACCGGCCGGCCGCGCTGGAATGCCGACCTCACCGCGAAGACGCTGCCGGTGGAGGCACGTCTCGAGGACGCGCTCGACTACGACAAGGGCTGCTATGCGGGACAGGAAGCGGTGGCGCGCTCGACGTTCGTCGGCCGCGTGCAGTGGCTGCTGGCGGCCGGGGTGGTGGACGGCGCCGATGTGCCCGCGGTGGGCGCGGAATTGTACGCAGCCGCGGGAGACGAGTCGATCGGCCGGGTGACCAGCGCGGTGTTTTCGCCGGCGTTGCAGGCGCCGCTGGTGCTTGTGCGCGTGCGCCGCGCCTTCGCGGAACCGGGCAGGGTGCTGCGGCTGTCCGGCGATGTCGGCGTCCGCGTCGTCGCGCGGCCGCCGGTGACCGGCGGCGGCCTGGTGCCGCTCGCGCCGCCGCACCCGCTCACCCGCAAGGACTAGCGGCGGCGGCGCACCGCGCCGCCCGACGCAGGAAGGGCCGGGCGACACCGCGTCGCCCGGCCCTTCGCGTTTCAGTGCGCCGCCGTCAGGGCAGGCGGGTCAGGCGATGGGTGACGTGATGACCCGGCGCGTCGACCCGCACCACGTACACGCCGGCCGCGACCGCGTGCCCGGCGGTGCCGGTGCCGTCCCACCGGAAACTGACGTAGCCGGGCTCGACGAGCCGCGAGCCGAGCGTGGCGACCAGGCGGCCACCGGTGTCCCAGACCGTCACCCGGAGCTGCTGCCGGACCGGAGAGCCGATCACCAGGTCGGTGCGGCGCCCGAAGGGATTCGGGAGCGCCGCGACCACCGTCAGCGCGGTCGGCGCCGTCAGCCCCGAGGTGAACACGCCCACCGGGTCGGCCTCGAAGGACGCATCGATGGTGTGATTGGCGGCCACCGCGGTGAAGGTGTAACTGGCCAGCGCACCGGCGCTCACCCCGTCCACCAGCAGGTCGAGGATGTGGTACCCGCCGTTGGGGCTGATCGCGAACGCCTGGTTCGCCCCCTCGGTGACCGCCACCGCGCCCGCAGGCGTGATGACGCCGCCGGCTCCCGCGCTTGCCGTGATCGTCCACGAGTTCGCGGCGAAGCTGGCGGCGATCGTGTGGTTGGCCGTGACGTTGGTGAACGTGTAGC
>JBKJUD010000097.1:0-4184 GCA_046590735.1 Candidatus Eiseniibacteriota bacterium
TCGGTCGGCCGTTCCTAGATCTCGCGGTAGGCCGCGATGCGGAAGGGTCCGAGGAAGTTGATCTTGTTGATCGCGGAACTGGAGAAGAAGAGGGCGGGATTGCCACTGAAGGTCTCGGTGAAGGATGCGCCGTTCGCGGCCATCATGCCGCCGTAGAGGTGCGCTCCTTGCCCCCCGCCGGTGAAGGTCACGCTGCCGAGGCAGATGATCGCCCCGTACCACGTGAACTGTCCCGAAATGTCCAGGTTGCCCGAGACCAGCAGCACTCCCCCCCCCGTGTTCGTCCCGGAGAGATGGAGGTCACCCGTCACCTGCACGACGTGGTAATTGTCGATGTCGCCCCACCCGGCCGTGTTCGGGTTGTTCTGCGTGCTCCCATAGACAACATCGGCAAATTGCGCGTAGGTATTATAGTAAGCTTGCATGTCGAGATCGAAATCGGCATGCGCGACGCTCGGCGTGGCGGTGCTGCCGAGGATGTTGTTGGTCTGCTGCGGCTTGAGGTCTGCGGTAATCTGCGCAGGGTCACCGAGGGTCGAGATGCCGACGATGGGCACGTTGCCGGGAATCGAGTCGCCGGTGGCCGGGTCGGTGTCGAAGCCGGTGATCTCGAACTGGGTGCCGTTGAAGGTGAGGTCGGTCGTCTCGGTGTAGAGCGTCGCCGGCATCGGCGGGAAGGGCAGGTGCTGGATGGTCGCCTGGATCACCTTCATCCCGGTGCCCTGCGCGCCTTGGGCGGTGATGACGTACTCGGGGGCGCCGGTGGTGGTGTTCTCGGTGTCTGCGGTGGTGGGGTCGTGGTCGCCGTCACCGTAGTAGATCACCTGTCCGGTGTTGTTGCGCTTGTACTCCACGCGGACCCACTTGTACCCCAGCGGCGTGCCGGTCTGCAGCGTCAGCACCTCCGGCCACTTCTCGCCATTGTTGTCGATGGTGCCGTCGCCGTCGTTGTCGAGGCCGTCGGAAGCCTGTGCGGCACGCGCGGGATCGAGCGCGGACTGGCCGACGGCGGACACGATGTAGCGCCCCCACCCCGGCTTGGCCGGCGTGGTGAAATCCGCGATGCAGTTGGCGCCGGCGTTGATGTTCAGGCGCGCCACCGCCTCGTTCATGCCGCCCTCGGCGACATACAGCGCCTGGGTGGAACGGCTGTCGTTCCCCGCGATTTGCTGCTCGCTGGTCGACAGCATGATGTAGGTGACCACGAGGATGCTCAGCCCGAACAGCACGAGCAGCGTGGTCAGCAGGGCGCTCCCGCGCCGGCGGTCACTGCGTGACATAGGGATTCAGGTAGATGTCGATCTCCCCGGCAGTCGAGCTGATCGCCACGCCAACGACGATGTCGTTGAGGACGTCGAGGCTCGGATTGGTGGTCGGTGCTTCCAGCTTGCCGATGGCGACCGCGCTGACGCTGCCGCCGGTGACCCGGTCGGACCAGCTCTCGCTCTGTGGCAGGTAGTGCCCGCCGGAGGGCGGATTGGTCACGTACCACGCCTGCACCGCCTGGTTCGAGGTGCCCGCCACGACGTCGGGCACCGCGTTGCCGTAGTTGAGCGCGCCGATCGCCACCGCCGTCACCGGGCCCTGCGCGGGGGTGGTGTCGGTCCGCGTGAGCGTGCCGCTGATGTTGCGCCAGTACTCCACCTTGCCGGTGCTGGTCCCGGTCTTGGTGCCGATCACCACGTCTTGCTTGCCATCCTGGTCGAGGTCGCCGGCGGCGACGGCGTACACCCCGTTGCCGACGCTGTAGCTGGACGAGGTACCGTTGAAGGTGCCGGGCGTGGTCGTGCTGTTGCGTCGCACTTCGATCTGCCCGGCCGAGTCGTTGGACTTGGCGGACACCCCGACGATGTCCGGCACCCCGTCGTAGTTGATGTCCGCGATGCAGACGCCGTAGACCGGATACGATGTCGTATACACGTCGCTGCTGCCGTGCGTGAACCCGCCGGTCCCGTTGCCGAAGAAGACCTCGAGGGCGCCGGCGGAGGTGCCGGTCTTGGTGCCGGCGAGTACGTCGAGAACGCCGTCGTTGTTGAGATCGCCGATGGCGAGCGCGCGCACCTCGCCGGTGGCGTTCGGGCTCGACGAGCGATAGTAGGTGCCGTTGGGCGACGTGGCAGACGGGTAGCTGCCGGTCCCGGTGACGCCGGGTGTGCCGCCCGTGCCCTGATTGAGCCACGCCTGGATCGCGCCGGCGTTCGTCGCTCCACGCTTCACGCCGGCCACGACATCGGGATAGGTGGTGTTGCCGCCATCGATGTTCCCCGCCGCCAAGGCATAGAGGTCGTAGCTCGAACTGCCCGAATACGAATGCGTCGTGCGGAACAAACCGCCCCCCCTGTACCCGCTGGGGTAGCCGTTCCAGAAGGTGAGCAAGTTGTTCGCGGTGCCGTTTTTGGTGCCGACCACGATGTCGAGATCGCGCTGGTTGCTGCGTGTCGTCAACGAACCCTCGAGCGAGTCGCGCTCGTTGAGATCGACGAGGATCAGCGAGAGCACGTCGCTCGTGGGGATCCGGATCGGCGGTTGGTAGGTGGGCAACGTGTCCCCGCCGCCCCCGCCACCCCCCCCGCCTGGGGGGGGCGGGGGCGGGGGCCCGCCGCCGCTCACCGGCGGGTTGACCGCGGCGACCATCGCGATGTACGGCACGCTGCGCGGCGACGCCTTGGCCGCGAGGGTCACCTGGCGGTAGGTCGGCGGCGTGCCGGTGGGATTCGGCGACTCGGCGACCACCTTGATGGTGATGGTGGCCAGCGTGGGCTTGCGGCCGCCGCCCGCTGGCTTGCCGAGCGTGCTGTCCGGCAGCGTCGTGCCATAGAAGGCATTGGTGGCGTCGTTGGCGCTCCCGGTGAGCGCCGTCCCTGCCTTGTTCGCGTAGGCGAACAGTGGCGTCACCGGCGTGTAGTTGGAGCCGGCGCCCTGCGTGATGGCGTAGGCGACGATATCCCCGGCGCCGCTGACTGGGTTGGCCAGCGTGTCGGAGACCGTGCTGGCCACCCGGCGGATCACGCGGTCCTTGGGATTGCGCGTCGCGGCCACCGCCGCGTCGGAGCGATTCGAGTCGAGGAAGTAGGTGACGCGCTCCCCCGCGTCGATCGTCCCGTTGCCGTTGGTGTCGAGCACGAAGGTGACGCGGTACTGGCTGGCGACCTCGATGGCCACGCGTCGCGAGTTGTCGACGCCGTAGCCGGCCGAGCGCAGGTCGCGCGAGATCATGTCGACGGCGACGCGCGCGTTCTGCTGCGCTTCCGCGAGACCGAGCCCCGACGCCTGCGCTTTCTGATCGTGCTCGTAGTAGAGGAACACGAAGCTGAGGATGATCGAGAACACCACCATGCCGATGGTGAGTTCGACCAGGCTGAAGCCCTCGCGGCGCGCCGCGGCGCCGCCGGCCAGGTCGCGCCACAGCGGAAGGCCCGGCAGGGTCGGGCGCCGAAGGCAGGCGGAGCGTCGCATCAGTTGGCGAACTGCGTGAGGTAGGTGGTGAGCACGGTCGAGCGGGATCCCGAGGAGGAGTTCCACGCCACCGTCACCGCGATCTTCTTGGTGCCGGTGAGGGGAACGTTGTCGGTGATGACCCAGGTCCGCGTGTACTTGCCCGAGGTATCGCTGCGGTTGCCGGCCGACAGGTTGGTGTCGGTCCATGCCAGGGACTTGAGGTCCTCGACCTTCTGGGCTGCAAGGGCAGTGCCGGAGGTCCGGCTGCGCGAGCGGTTCATCGCCCGCGACCCGGCCGGCATCATCTGGCCGAGGGCCAGCACGCCCACGGCCAGCACCACCAAGGTGATCATCAACTCCAGCAGGGTGAATCCCCCGCTGCGGCGGCGGCGGCGCGTGCGCGCGTTGACCCGCGGCGCCGCGACGCCTGTCGTCGCGGCCGCGACTTCCGCCGGTGCGTCGTGCAGCGTGCACGAACGCGCTGCGCCGTCGTGCGCGGGGTGCACGAGACCGTGCGGGGAGGGATGACCTACTGCAACCATGCGGCTCCTGTCGAACGCATCAGGGTAATAGTGCGTGTCCGGTTTGCGGGCGCGGGGGAACGCACCACCAAGGCTCCTGCTGCAAGCAGCGAGCCATCGGGACGGAACACGAGCGAATCGCCGTTGATGGCGCCGCTGGATGCGTTGGAGAGCGTGATGCGGGGCGGCATGCCGAAGGGACCGCGCAGCGGTTCACTGGCGTCG
>JBKJUD010000138.1:0-4048 GCA_046590735.1 Candidatus Eiseniibacteriota bacterium
CGACTACTTCACCGTCCGCATCGAGCCGGTGCCCGAGGAGGCGGTGATGACGCACGCGCTCGAGGCCTCGATGCGCAACGTGGCGTCGCTGTTCACCGACTACGTGCACCAGAACCGCCGCATCCCCGACGAGGTGCTGCCCACCGTCACCGCGATCGCCGACCCGGTGACCTTCACGCATACCGTCGCCGCGTACGTGCTGCTGAAGGTCCCGCAGAAGCAGGAGCTGCTCGAGATCGACGCGGTGGACGCGCGCCTGGAGAAGCTGGCGGAGATCCTCGTCGGCGAACTGGAGATTCTCGAGCTCGAGAAGAAGATCGAGGGCCAGGTCCGCAGCTCGGTGCACAAGAACCAGAAGGAGTTCTATCTCCAGGAGCAGCTCAAGGCGATCCGCAAGGAACTCGGCTTCGCGGCCGAGAGCGGCGGCGACGCCGACGACCTCGTCGAGGCGGCCAAGAAAGCGGAGCTGCCGCCGGAGATCGAGGAGCGGGTGATGAAGGAGATCGAGAAGATCGCCCGTCAATCCTACATGTCGCCCGAGGCCACCGTCGGCCGCAACTACGTCGACTGGCTGCTGGCGCTGCCGTGGAAGGCGGTCACCGAGGACGAAGCCGACATCGCCGCCGTCGAGCGCGTGCTCAACGAGGACCACTTCGGCCTCGACAAGGTGAAGGAGCGCATCGCCGAGCACATCGCGGTGCTGCAGCTCTCCGGCGCGCCCAAGGGCCCGATCCTCTGCCTGGTGGGCCCGCCCGGCGTGGGCAAGACCTCGCTGGGCCGCTCGATCGCCCGCGCGCTGGGCCGCAAGTTCGTCCGCATGTCGCTGGGCGGCGTGCGCGACGAGGCGGAGATCCGCGGCCATCGCCGCACCTACATCGGCTCGATGCCGGGCCGCGTGATCCAGGGCATGAAGCGCGCCGGCTCGAAGAACCCGGTGTTCCTGCTCGACGAGATCGACAAGCTGGGCAGCGATTTCCGCGGCGACCCTGCCAGCGCGCTGCTCGAGGTGCTCGATCCGGAGCAGAACGTCGCCTTCAACGATCACTACCTCGAGGTCGACTTCGACCTCTCGCAGGTGATGTTCCTGACCACCGCCAACACGCTCTCCGGCATCCCGCACGCGTTGCAGGACCGCATGGAGATCGTCCGGCTGCCGGGCTACCTCGATCACGAGAAGGTGGCGATCGCCTCGAAATTCCTGGTGCCGAAGCAGGTGGCCGCGGCCGGTCTCGCCGAGGGCGAGGTCGTGCTCATCGAGGCGGTGCTGCAGGAGTTGTTGCGCGCCTATACCCGCGAGGCAGGGGTGCGCAATCTCGAACGCGAGATCGCCGCCATCTGCCGCAAGGTGGCCAAGGAGAAGACCACCGCGGCGACCGCCGGCGAGACGTTCGAGCCGGTCACCGTGACCCCCGCGAAGCTGGCGAAGCTGCTCGGCGTGCCGAAATTCCTGGACGACATCATCGTCCGCGGCAACCGCGTCGGCGTCGCCACCGGCTTGGCGTGGACCGAGGTCGGCGGCGAGATCCTCAGCGTCGAGGTCAGCGTGCTGCCCGGCAAGGGCGAGCTGCTGCTCACCGGCAAGCTGGGCGAAGTGATGCGCGAGTCGGCGCTGGCGGCGATGTCGTACGCGCGTTCGCGCGCGGCGCGTTTCGGCCTGTCGCGCACCTTCTACAAGGACGTCGATGTGCACGTGAACTTCCCCGAGGGCGCCATCGCCAAGGACGGGCCGAGCGCCGGTATCACGATGGCCACCGCGCTGATCTCCGCGCTCACCGGCACCCCGACGCGCACCGACGTCGCGATGACCGGCGAGGTGACGCTGCGCGGCAGCGTCCTGCCCATCGGCGGCCTGCAGGAGAAGACGGTCGCCGCGCGCCGTGCGGGCATCACCACCGTCATCATCCCCAAGTTGAACGAGAAGGACATCCCCGATCTGCCCAAGGAAATTCGCAAGTCGCTCACTCTGGTCCCGGTGGAGACAATGGACGAAGTGTTGGAGATCGCGCTGGACCACTTGCCCGACGCGCCCCGGGTGGGCAAGGGCCCGGAACCCACGGGGTCCTACGCGCATTAGGCCCGACATGACCGACACGCCCGACACCCCGACCCCGCGCACCGATGCCGAGTGGCGCGCCCTGCTCACCCCCGCCCAGTACGCCGTGCTGCGCGAGAAGGCCACCGAGCGTCCCTTCAGCGGCGAGTACGTCGACACCACCGAGGCCGGCACCTATCTGTGCGCGGGGTGTGGCCAGGAGTTGTTCGAGGCCCAGACAAAATTCGACGCCGGCTGCGGCTGGCCGTCCTTCAGCGCCCAGAAGACCCCCGAGGCGGTGACCGCTGAGACCGACGACACGCTCGCCATGCGCCGCACCGAGATCCTCTGCTCGCGCTGCGGCGGCCACCTGGGCCATGTCTTCGACGACGGGCCGCGGCCCACCGGCTTGCGCTACTGCGTCAACTCGCTGTCGCTGAAGTTCGAACCGAAGCGGTAGGGCCGCCCAGGCGCGCGTCCGGTTCCGGGCCCGCCCATCCGCCCCGGCCACGCGGAAGTCGCACCGCGGCCCTAGCACTCGTGCGGCGCTGCCCGTAGAGTCTGCGACAGTTTTCGGAGCGCGGCGGCCGGTGTGCGCCGTTCGCTGGCCGGCGCCCGAGGCGCCGCCTGCACCCGAGGTCACCCCCGAGGTCATCCATGCCCACCCGCCTGTTCACGCCTGGTCCCACCAACATCCCCGACGACGTCCGCGCGGCGCTCGCCCGCCCCAGCATCCATCACCGCACCCCGCAGTTCCTCGCGCTGGCCAAGGGCGTGCACGAGGCGCTCGAGCGGTTGATGGACGCCAGCGCCGGCGTCGCCGTGCTCGCGTCCTCCGGTACCGGCGGACTCGAGGCGGTGGTGGCGAACCTGCTGCAGCCGGGGGAGACCGTGCTGGCGGTGATCTCCGGCAAGTTCGGCGAACGCTGGCGCGAGCTGGCGGCGGTGTACGGCAATCCGTGTCTCGAGCTGACCAAGCCGTGGGGCGATACGGCGGCGCCGGCCGAACTCGACGCGATGCTCACCGCGCACCCCGGCGTCCGCGCGGTGCTGCTGACGCAGGTCGAGACCTCCACCGGGACCGTGGCCGACATCCAGGGTTTGGCCGCCGTCGCGCGCACGCACGGCGCGCTGGTCGCGGTCGACGCGATCTCCGGGCTCGGGGTCCACGACCTGCCCTTGAAGGCGTGGGATCTCGACGCCATCGTCGGGTCGACGCAGAAGGCGCTGATGCTGCCGCCGGGCGCCGCGATCCTCGCGCTGAGTCCGCGCGCCTGGGAGGCCGCGAAGGCCAACCCGCGCCCCCGCTATTACTTCGACCTGCGGCCGTACGAGACGCTCGAACCCGGCAACTCGCCGTTCACGCCCCCGGTTGGCCTGTACATGGGACTTGAGGCCTCGCTGGCGCGCATCGAGACGGAGGGCTTCGCGGCGTTCCGCGCGCGGCATGCGCGGCTGGCCACGGCCGTCCGCGCGGGCACCGCGGCGCTCGGCCTGCGGGCCTTCAGCGTCGCGCCGTGCAACCTGGTGACCGCGCTGCACGCGCCCGAGGGCGTGAGCGGCCGCGAGTTCATGAAGCCGCTCGAGGCCGAGTACGGCATGCGCATCGCGCTCGGCCAGGGCACGTTCAAGGAGTCGATGATCCGCATCGCGCACATGGGCGACGTGACCGAGCGCGACGTGTTCGCGATCCTCGGCGCGCTGGGCGCGATCATGGAGCGCAAGGGCCTGGCCCCGCGAGCGGCCGCCGGGGTCGAGGCGGCGATCGCGTCGCTGACGGCGCCCGCGTTGCAGGCGGCGCGGACATGAAGATTCTCGTTGTCGATGGCGTCGAGGCGATCTGCGCGGAGAAGCTGCGCGCCGAGGGCCACGAGGTGGGGGAGTTCGCCTCGCTCGAACCCGCGGAGTTGCTCGCCGCCGTGTCCGATGTGCACGGGCTGGTGGTGCGCGGCAAGTCGAAGATCACCGCGGAAGTGGTCGCCGCCGCGCCAGAGCTGCGTGTCGTGGTGCGGGCGG
>JBKJUD010000187.1:0-3132 GCA_046590735.1 Candidatus Eiseniibacteriota bacterium
AGCGGCGCGACGCGCGCCCGAGCGCGGCAACATCCACCTGGGCACCGCGGCGCGCGAACGCGGCCTCGATTGCGGCGGCGTGGGAGCCGCCGGTGAGCACGCGGTCGGCACGCACCAACGCCTTCGCGTAGCGGGTGGACAGCGACTGGGCGTCGTCGGTGACGGCGAGGTCCTGCCAGGCGCGCAGCGCGAGGCGATCGGCGACCCCTGCGCCCACGACCGCGCGTAGGTCCCACAGCACTCCGCCCCACACCTCGGTGCCCTCGGTGAACGCGCTGGCGAGGCCGGGCCGCAGGTCGTCGAACCGGCGCACGGTGCGCAGGTCCCAGTGGCGATACGCCTGTCCGGTGGGACTGCGGATGTGGTCGTAGGCGACAGACGGCTGGCGGCCGAAACGCGGTACGCCCTCGAAGCTGCAGGTCAGGTAGGTGGCCAGCCCCGACACCAGCGCGTGACGCTCGATGCCGGCGGTGTCGACACGCGGGCTGGGCGGAATGCGCGAGATCACGCGGCACACGTAGAGCGTGTATTCGCGGCGCAGCAGCGACGAGTCGGCGGCCACCTCCGGGCTGAGCGCGCCGCGCCAACTGCCGTAGTCGAAGCGATTGCGCGCCAGGCGGTCGTGCCGTGGATCGAAGCCCGCGGCCTGCAGGTACAAGTCGAAGGGCGCCAGCGCCGGCCACACGCCGGCGGGTGCGACGGGCTTGGCGGCGACGGCCGGCGGCGGCGCGACCGCGGGCGGTGCGGCGGCGCCGCGGGACCCATTGGCGCCCGGCGCGCCGCGCTGCGAGCGGGGCAACTCCCCGAGCGATCCCCCGCCGCGCGCGCTGTCGATCGCGATCCCGAGCGCGCCGAGCCGCCGTTCGAGCTGGGACGTCTCGCGGCGCATGCCGGCCACCGCCTCGCGCGCCTCGCGCACCGCCGGCACCACGTCGCGCGCCGTCACGCTGCTCGCGTCGCGCAGCAACATCGAGGTGCGCAGCCCGATCAATCCGAGCGCGATCGACCCCACCACCAGCGGCACCCCGGCCACCAGCAACGCCCACTTCCCCCACTGCGCCACCCGGGTCGCGACGCGGTCGGCGGTTTCCAACTCAAGGTAGCGCTGCTCGCGATAGCGGTCGCGCAGCACCGCGTCGACCTCGGCGCGGATCGACAGCCGCAGCCGCTCAGTCAGCGGCCCAAGGTCGCGGTCACACGGCGCCCCGCACTCGATGCAGAACTTCTGGCCGTGGAACAGCGGCGTCTGGCACAGCGGACACTTCTCGGACACGCGTGTCGATCCTCACCGGGCGGACGAGCAGGATGCCGTGAGAGCGTACCGCAGCGGACCGCCACTCACAATCGCCGCGGCGTGCTGGGCGCGGCGCCGGAGGCTAGTCGACCTCGCGGTGGCCGTTGCCGCGCTCACCCTTGAGCGCGTTGGCGCGGCGCAGCTCGCGGAAGAACTCGCGCATCATCTCCGCCACATCATCGGCCAGCAGTCCACCTTCCACCACCACGCGATGGATCGCGGCCGCGGTCTCGGGCAGGTGCAGCAGCGAGCCGCAGGCCCCGCTGCGCGGCTCGCGGGCGCCGAAGACGATGCGGTCCACCCGCGCCAAGATCGCCGCGTAGGCGCACATCGGGCACGGTTCGAGCGTGACGTAGAGCGTGCAGCCATCGAGCCGCCACGACTCCAGCGTGTTGGCGGCGGCGCCCAGCGCGAGCACCTCGGCGTGGGCGGTGGGGTCGTTGAGCGCCTCGACCTGGTTGTGGCCGCGGCCCGCGATGACGCCCTCGCGGACGATGACCGCGCCGACCGGCGTCTCGTGCCGGTCGCGCGCCCGCTCGGCCAACTGCATCGCTTGGCGCATCCAGTGTTCGTCGGTCGGCTGGGTGAACGGGAGCATGCGGGGGCCTCGAAACGGGCATCGCCCCGCACCACGCGGGGGGTGCAGGGCGACGCAACGCGAAAAAGGTGGTGCGCCCAGGAGGATTTGAACCCCCAACCTTCTGATCCGTAGTCAGACGCTCTATCCAATTGAGCTATGGGCGCAAACTGGTACTTCGGTCGCCGTGCCGCGGGGCGATCTTACCTCACGCAGACCTGCGGCGCGCGCCTGCGACGGCGGTGGCTGGCGGAGAGGGCGGGATTCGAACCCGCGATAGAGTTTTTAGCCCTATACCCGCTTAGCAGGCGGGTGCCTTCAGCCGGCTCGGCCACCTCTCCACACCCCTATCGCCCCCCGACAAGCCGCGACGGCGCAGGTCGAGCCGCGCGCAGCGGGTGGCGGAGGGAGTAGGATTCGAACCCACGGACCTTTCGGTCAACGGTTTTCAAGACCGCCGCCTTCAGCCACTCGGCCATCCCTCCAACCCGTTGCTGCTGTGCAGGTTGGCAGCTTCGTGCGGGCCGTGTTCCCCGGAGTTGTTCCTCCGCGCTGCTCGGCCCGCGCGTTGTGCCGCACGGCCAGGGCGACCCAGAAGGTCGTCCATGGCACCCTGGGCGCGTGACTGTCGCATGTCCCAGAACGCTTTGGAGAGCGCGGAGACTACCATCGGGGTTCGACCGATTGCAAGCCATTGAATGGGCTGGGGCGGCAGCAGGCACCGCTGGCATGATCCGCTGCGGGGTACGCACCCGTCGTGCCCCGGCCACTCCCGACGCGACTTCCGGCTGTCCCTGCGTGCGTCCCGCACACATTCCAGCGGGGGTTCCTCAAGCACCCGCAACGCACGAGGCGGCGTCCGCACCGCGCGGACGCCGCCTTCCTCGCCTTGCGTGTCTCGACTACGCCTCGAGCAAATCGTGCTCGATTTTCACCACCTTGTTGTAGAGCCCCATGATCAGGAGCGTCGGGGCCCACTGGCCGATGAAGTTGCCGATCTGCTTCTTGTCGGCGGCCATGAGCCCAGCTGACAAGGCCATCGACCCGATCGCCAGTGCGAGGAACGAGCCAGAGCCCAGCTTTGCCGTCTGCTCCTCGATCGCGGTGGTCACGTGGCCCTCTTCCTTGGTCTTGCCCTTCTCGGTCGTACTGGTCGGCGCGTTCATGAAGTCCTCCGTGGCTGTCGCAAGTGCCGGGACGCGGGCGGCCGCGCGCGTGCGCGGGACGCAGCGTCCGCTCATGTCGCACTCCGAGAGGCGAT
>JBKJUD010000387.1:0-10001 GCA_046590735.1 Candidatus Eiseniibacteriota bacterium
GGCGCCATCGCTAGCCGTTCTCCAAACGCGTCCTCGCATCCTGTGCGAGGCGCTTCATGTGCTGCGTCGTCTCTGCATACGACGACGGCTCGTCGGGCTTCTGGCGCAGGAACTGGAGCACGTCCTGCTTGATGGCCAAGCCGCAGTCGACCTCACGATCGGTGCCGGACTGGTACGCGCCCACGGCGATCAGGTCCTCGAACGACCGCTGGGTTGCCTCCAGCCGCAGCAAGGTCAGCGCGGCCTCCCGGTGATCCGGCGGGATGACGTCGTCGCGCACGCGGCTGATCGATTCCAGCACGTCGATAGCGGGAAAATGCTTCGCATTGGCCAGCTTGCGCGAGAGCACGATGTGCCCATCGAGGATCGACCGCGTGGAATCCGCGATCGGGTCCTGGAAGTCGTCGCCCTCGACCAGCACGGTGTAGAGGCCGGTGATGCTGCCGCGGGCTGAGGTGCCGGCGCGCTCGAGCAGCTTGGGCAGATGCGTGAACACCGACGGCGTGTATCCCTTGGTAGTGGGCGGCTCGCCGACGGCCAGGCCGATCTCGCGCCACGCCATCGCCACGCGTGTCACCGAGTCCATCATCAGCAGCACGTTGCGCCCGCTGTCGCGGAAGTGCTCGGCGATCGAGGTGGCGACCAGCGCGCCGGTCGCGCGCACCACCGGCGACTGGTCGCTGGTGGCGACGACGAGCACGGAGCGCCTGAGGCCTTCCTCGCCGAGGTCGCGCTCGATGAAGTCGCGCACCTCGCGGCCGCGCTCGCCGAGCAGCGCGATCACGTTGACATCCGCCGAGGAACGCTTGGCGATCATCCCCAGCAGCACGCTCTTGCCCACGCCGCTGCCGGCCATGATGCCGATGCGCTGGCCGAGGCCGAGCGTGAGCAATCCATCAATCGCGCGGACGCCGGTGGCGAACGGCGAGGAAATGCGCGGGCGTTCCATCGGGTTGGGCGGCTCGGCATGCAGCGGTTGCTTGGAGGTCGGGCCCACCGGCCCGATGTCGTCCATCGGCCGGCCGAGGCCGTCGAGCACGCGGCCGATCAGCCCGTCGCCGACCTCGGTGTAGAACGATCGCCCGAACGGAATCACCAGCGCGCCCGGACGGATGCCCTCGGTGTCGCCCAGCGGCATCAGGATCATGCCGGACTGGTGGAAGCCGGCGACGTGCGCGAGGATGCCGCTGCTGTCGTCCGGCGCGATGCGGCAGATCTCGCCCACCGCCACCGGCAGCGACGACGACTCGATCATCCCGCCCACCACCTGCTGCACCCGCCCGCAGACGGTGAAGCGCGGCGTGCCCTCGATGGACTCGCGCGCGTGCGCCACGCCGGCCTGGCGCAACGATTCGACGCGCGGGGCATCGACAGGCCGCGCGCCCGAGCTGGGGTCGAGCAGACGAAGGCGGCCCTCAGGCATTGTGGTCCATCCGTTCGTAGAGTTCGCGCAACGCGATGTCGGCGCGGCCGTCGATCAGCCGCTGCGGGGTCTCCATCAGGAAGCTGCCGCGTTCCAGCGTCGGATCCGCGGACCAGCCGATGGTCATGCCGCGGGTCGGCGGAACCATGGTGCGGATCGGCTCCTGCAGCGCCTGCATGTCGGTGGGGTTCAGGCGCACTTCCAGAGTGGTGTCGGACGGCAGCATCTCGAGCGCCTTGCGCACCAGGTCGGCGACCACCGTGGGGTCGGTGCGCACCTCGCGCTGCAGGATCTTTTGCGCCACCGCCACCGACAGCGCGTGGAGGTCGCGTTCGCGTTCGCGCAGCAACTGTTCCTGCGAGCTGTTGAACAGGTCGAGCGCCTTGCCCAGCGCCTCCACCGCGGTCGAGGCCTGCTGGCCGGCGCTCAGCGCGCCCTGCCGCATGCCCTCCTGCACGCCACGCCGGTAGGCCGCCTCGATTTCCTCGGCCGCCGCGGTGAAGTCCGCCTCGCCGCCGCGCGCCCTGCTCCCGCCCTCATTCCCGCCCACCGCCTTGCCGCCGACGATGAAGAGCCGCGGCAAGTGCAGCGTGTCGTAGCCACGCGGGGCGGACCCGTCGCCGGGGTCGTCCTGCAAATGACGTGCGTCTGCGGTCATGGTGTGTGCGTGTCCCTTCCTGCCTAGATGAACTCGTCGCCCGCGGCACCGCCGGTGGCGACGATGATGTCGCCGCTTTCCTGCAGGCTGCGCACCACGTCGACGATCCGGGAATGCGCGCCCTCGACATCCTTCACGCGCACCGGGCCCATCATCTCGATCTCCTCCTCGAGCGCCTCGGCCGCGCGCTCGCTCATCGCGGCCTTGATGTGCGCCTTCAGCTCCGGGCTCGCGGCCTTCAGCGCCAGCGCCAGCTCGCGGTTCTCGATGTCGCGCAGGATCCGCTGCATGCTCTTGGGATCGATGGTGATGAGGTCCTCGAAGACGAACATCATCGACTCGATTTCCTTGGCGATGTCCGCGCTCTTCGCCCCGATGCCCTCGAGCAGCTGCTTCATCAGCGTGCCGCCGGTCAGGTTGAGCATCCTGGCCACCGAGGTCGGGCCGCCGGACGCCGTCATCTCGTCGTTCAGCGACAGGTCGGTCTTCGACGACAGGCCGATCTCCACCAGCGAGAGCATTTCCTGCGAGATCTTCGACATGCGCGCGACGCGGTGGAGCACGTCGCTCGCCTGCGCCGAGTCCATCGCCTCCACGACGCCCGCGGCCTGGCGCGGGTCGAGGTGCGCGAGGATCAGCGCCAGCGTCTGCGGATGCTCGCCGCGGAGCAGGCCGGCCAGCACATCGGGCGCGGCCTTCTTCAGTTTCTTGAGGCCGCTCTCGACCACCGAGTCCTGGATGCGCGACATGGTGTGGCGCGCGGTGTCGGGGCCGAGTGTGTCCTCGAGCAGCTTGCGCGCGAGGTCGGCGCCGCCCTTGGCCACCCGCTCGACGGCGGTGGCGACGGTGGTGAACTCGGCGATGACCGCGTCCACGACGGCGCGATCGACATTCTCGAAGTGGATGATCTCGCGCGCGACAGCCTCGACCTGCTCGGCGCTCAGCTGCTTGAGCACGAAGGCGGCGTCCGATGGCCCAAGGGCCAGGCAGAGGATGGCGCACTTCTGTGAGCCGGTGAGGTTCTCGGTCGAGCGGATGCGCCCTTGGGCGCCCACGGCGAGGGGCATCGGTTATCCGCTCCCGTCCGCAAGCCAGGCGCGGAGCACCTGCGCGGTGAGTTGGGGTTGCTGTTGCAGCCCGCTTATCTGCGCGATCGGCTGCGCGTTGCTCGGGCCGATCGACACCGGCGGCTCGCCCGCAGCGACCTGCGCGGCCCCGGCATTGAAGCTGCCGGAGCTCGCCAACAATTCGCCGGCGATGCCACGCATGTTCCCGGCGATCTGCGGCGCCGCCGGCGCGCGCAGTTCGCGCAGCAACTTCAACGCGACAAAGGCGGCGACCAGGATCGCGATGATCGAGACCAGCGGGCGGCTGAACCGCGTCCCGACGTCGACAATGTCGAACGCCGGCGCCTTCTTGCCCAGCGGCGCGACGACCTTGGTCGTGTCGAAGGGCACCGCGAGCATGCTCACGCGGTCGCCGCGGCTGGAGTCGAGCCCGACGGCGTTGGCCACCAGGGTCTGGAGATTCGCGGTCTGCGCGTCGAACATGCCGGGCCCGCCGCCGCTGAGCGCCTTCTGGTCGATGAGCACGGCGACGGTGAGCTTGGAGATCTTGCCGGCGCCGGAGGACTGCTTCTCGATGCTGTGCGAGTTCTGGTAGGTGTTGCTCACCACCGTCTGCAGCGCGGCCAGCGAGTCGCCCTGGGCGATCGGCTCGCCGGAGGACTTCTGCTCGGTCTGCAGCACCTGGCCGTTGGGATCGTAGGTTTCGACCGTGCGGTCGACCTGGTCGAAGCTCATTTCCGCCGACACCTGCGCGCGGGCATGCCCGATGCCGATGGCGGTGGCCAGCATGTCCTCGATCTTGCGCCCGAGTTCCTGCTCGATGCTGCGCTGCACGTCGATCTGGCGCGTGGTGAGACCCTCGGTGGATCCGGTCGGCGCCGACAGCAGCCGGCCGCTGTCGTCCATCACGGCGATGTGGTCGGACGGCATCTGCTCGACACTGTTGGCGACGAGCGCGGTGATCCCTTCCACCGCGTCGGCATCGACGGTGGCGCCCCGCGCCAGCGTCAGCACGACGGACGCGCTGGCCGGCGACTCGAGACGGCGCAGCGGGCTTTCGGTCGGCAGCACCAAGTGCACCTCGGCGCGCTCGATGCCCTGCATGCCGCCGATGGTGCGCTGCAGCTCGCCTTCCAGCGCGCGCTGGTAGGTGACGCGCTGGGTGAAGTCGGTCATGCCCCACGACGGCTTGTCGAACAGTTCGAGGCCCGGCCGGCCGTTCTGCGGCAGGCCGTCCTTGGCGAGCGCCACGCGCGCCCGCGCGAGGTCCTCCACCGGCACCATGAGCGCGGTGCCGCCGTCGTCGAGCTTGTAGGGAATGCCGGCCTTCTTGAGGTTGTCCGCCATCTGGCCGGCCTGGTGCAGGTCGAGATTCTGGTACAGCGACGCGTACGTCGGCGTCGTCGCCCAGTGGCTCACGCCCCAGACCACCGCCCCAAACACGACCAGCGCCCCGACCAGCAGCACGATCCTGCTGGTCGAACGGGCGCTGTCGCCTCCCTGGATCATTCGCATCAATGCATCAAGCATTCGTGTCTTCCGCGTGGGTTATTGCAGGTTCATCACGGTGCGATAGGCATCCGTCAGCTTGTTGCGGATCTCGACGAGCAACTCGAGCGAGATCTGCGCCTCCTGGCTGGCTGCCATTACCTGGTGCAACTCGACGGGCTCGCCGCGCAGGAACGCGCCGATCATCGTCGAGGCGTCGGTCTGCATGTCGCTGGCGTCGCCGATGGACTTCTTGAGCAGGTCGGCGAAGGAGCCGCCGGCGGCCTCGCTGCCGCCGCCGACCACGCTGCGCTCGGGCATCTGCAGCGCGCGCAGGCCCTGGAGGTCGGCGCGAATGGGAAAGGACATGGCGTCAGCCCCTCACGTCGATGCGCTGGCCGCGCGGGACCGACGGCGACTGCGCCGCGGCGCCGGCGCGGTTGCGCGGGCCATAGGTGAGCGGGCCCATCTGCGCGGCCTCGGCGAAGAACGACTTCTCGTCGGGCGTCAGCACGTCCCACAACGAGACCTCGCCGGCGGGCGCGGACGCAACCGGCGCCGGGGCGGGAGCCCGGACGGCGCTGGCGACGCGGGTCGCCGCAGCTGCCTGCAGCGCCGCCAGGTGCTGCATCTGGGCGCTGCCTGGTCCACCTACGGATGACGGCATCGGAGTTCTCTCCTCGGTCTGCGACAGCGGTGACGCGCTCGGAATCGGTGACGCGGCTAGATGTCGAGCGCGCGGCGGAGCATGTCCTTGGCAGCGTGGAACACGGTGGCGTTGGCCTCGTGCACGCGCCGGGCGACCATCAGGTCGACCAGCTCGGTGTTCACGTCGACGTTCGGGTACTCGACGAACCCGTCGGCGTTCGCGTCGGGGTGGCCGGGGTCGTACACCATACGGCCCGGTCCGTGGTCCTGGACCACCTGCGTGGTCAGGCCGCCGGTGCGCGGGTCGGTGTGCGTCAGCGCGACCTGGCGGCGGTAGGGCGTGCCGTCGGGCGTGCGCGTGGTCTCCGAGTTGGCGATGTTCGTCGAGATGACCTCGAGGAACTTCTGCTGCGTCGACATGCCCTGCGCACTGATCGCCAGCGACGACATGAACTGGCGGAGCGGGCGCGCCAGCTGCGGGACCCCGAGCGCGCTAGCCACGGTCGCGCATCGCGGTGCGGAATTGGGCGTAGGCGTCGTGCAGCAAGCGGGCGTCGGCGTCGAAGCGCAGTTGGTTGTCGGCGAGGGCGCTCATGTCGCGCTGCAGATCCTCCTCGGTGCGCTGCGCCGCGGCGCGGCTGGCCGCCAGGTTGCCGGAGAAGTCGGTGGCGGAACTGGTCTGCAGGGTGCGCGCGACGCGCTGCGCGATCGCCTTGTGCGTGGCGCTGGTTTCCTCCAGCCCGCCGCGCAGCATTCCTGTCAGCGTTCCTGGCCCGAAGAGTCCCTTCAGCATGCGCACCTCCCTGTACCGCGTGTTCCGGGTGTCCGGTGATTCGGAAGGCAAGCCGCGTGCCGATCCCGCGTTCGTCCCGCGGCTGTCCGCCAACTCACGCCGCCGGAGCGGGTTGGCGGACAGCCGGGGCCAAGCGAGAAGGCCCCGCGCGGGCGGGGCCTTCCGGGTATCGGCAGATTGTGCCGGGGCTTGCGCGGCGAGTTCTGCCGCCAGCGATTCGCCTAGCCCACGACCGTCAGCGTCGCGGGCTCGTGCGGTCCATTGAGCTTGTTGCGCAACGTGCGCTCGCTGATGCCGAGCAAGTGCGCGGCGCGCACGCGATGCCCGCCAGTGGCCTGCAGCGCGCGTTCGATGGCGACGCGCTCGAGTTCCCGCAGGTTCAGCGACGGCAGCGGCGCCTCGCCGGCCGCCCCGCCCTCGACGCTGCCCAACTGCGGCTTGCGCGGCCCGCCGGCGGCTTCGGCGCCGAAGGAGGCCGGGGTCAGCCTCCCGTCGCGACAGAGGATCACCGCACGCTCGGCGGCGTTCGCCAACTCACGCACGTTGCCCGGCCAGGTGCGGGATTCCAGGTACGCCACCGTCTCGGGCAGGATCTCCGGCGGCTTGCACCCCAGCTCGCGCGCCGCGGCGCGCACGAAGTATTCGGTGAGTTCGGCGATGTCCTCGCTGTGCTCGCGCAGTGCGGGGGTGCGGATCGGCACGACGTGCAGGCGGTAGTAGAGGTCGCGGCGAAAGCGGCCGGCATCGACTTCCGCCTTCAGGTCGCGATTGGTGGTGGCGACGATGCGCACGTCGGCCTGCGCCGCCTGGTGCCCGCCGACCCGCTCGAACTCCTGTTCCTGGATGGCGCGCAGCAGCTTGGCCTGCAGGTCCAGCCGCATCTCGGAGATTTCGTCGAGCAGCAGCGTGCCGCGGTGGGCGCGCTCGAACGCGCCCTGCTGGCGCGCTGAGGCGCCGGTGAACGCCCCGCGCTCATGGCCGAACAGCGTGCTCTCGACCAGCCCCTCGGGCAGCGCGGCGCAATTCACTGTAATGAAGGGTTCGGCGCGCCGTGGGCTCTCCTCGTGCAGCGCGCGGGCGAACAGTTCCTTGCCGGTGCCGGACTCCCCCTCGAGCAGCACGGTCGCGCGGGTCGGCGCCACGGTGGCGATGGTTTCCAGCACCTTGATCAGCGCCGGGCCGCTGCCGACGATCGGGCGCGAGCCGCGCAGCGAGCTGATCTCGAGCCGGAAGTCGCTGTTCTCGCGGCGCAGCCGGGTGACTTCGACAGCGTTGTTCACCGCCAGGCGCAGCGCCTCGGCGCGCAACGGCTTGGTCAGGTAGTCGATGGCGCCGCGCCGCATCGACGCCACGGCGTGCTCGACGCTCGTGTACGACGTCATGATGATGACAGGCACATCGCTGCCCCGCTCGCGCAACTGGTCGAGCAGGTCGAGGCCGGAGCCATCGGTCAGGCGATAGTCGGCGATCGCCAGATCGAGCGTCTCCTGCGACACGATCCGCATCGCCTCCGCGACGGAGCTCGCGAGGATCGGGGTGTGGCCCAGATCGGTCAGCGCATGTTCGAGCAGTGCCGCGACGGACGGTTCCTCGTCGACGCACAAGATGGTGGCCATCGGTCTCCCTACCGAAAATACCGGCGATGCAAGAGGTGCTTGGGGGCGATCAGGAAAATGTTGCCGGTAGGGTTATCGTTTCCGGCAAGCGTGGGGATGAGCGGAAAGGTGCGGGACCGCGGAAACTCCTTCCCCCTTCAGGGAGCACGGACACTATCCGATACTGAGGGAGGTGTCACCCCAAGGAGCGAATCATGCGCGTGTCCACATCCATGCTGCACAAGTCGGCGATGAGCAACCTGCGGTCGACCTTGTCGACCCTGGCCCGCCTGCAGAACCAATCGGCCAGCGGCAGGAAGATCTCCACGCTGTCGGACAATCCGGTCGACGCCTCGCAGGTGATGCAACTCAACAGCCACCTGCGCGACATCGACCAGTACCGCCGCAACGCGTCCAATGCCACCACCAAGATGAATACCGAGGATGCGGTTCTCACCACCGTGCAGGAGCTCATGCAGACCGCCCAGAAACTGGCGACCGGCATCAGCTCCGATGACCCCAACGATCCGTCGCGCGCCACCGCGCAGGCGCAGATCACGGCGATCCGCGACCAGATCATCTCGCTGGGCAACACCCGCGTCGGCCAGGAATACATCTTCGGCGGCGCCGAGACCGCCAGCATCGCCTTCCGGCCCGACGGCACCTACATCGGCGACGACCTCGTGCGTCGCACCGAGGTCGACAGCGGCATGAAGGTGGAGACCAATCACACCGGGCGCCAGCTGTTCACCTCCAGCCTCGACGCCCTGACCACGCTGTCGACCACGCTGGCCAGCGGCACTGCGTCCGAGGTGCAGCGCACCACCGCGCAGCTGTCCTCCGCCTCTACCGACCTGCTCACCTCGCAGGCCGAGATCGGCATTCGACTCAAGGAAGTGCAGTCGGCCAGCTCGCAGCAGGCGCAGCGCGCCGTCGGGCTGGGCGATCGCCGGCAGGAACTGCAAGACGCCGACCCCACCGAGACCGCCGTTGCCCTGCTCGCCACGCAGAACGCCCTGCAGCAGGCGTATGCCTCGATGAGCCGGGTTCTCCAGACCAGGTTGATCGACTTCCTGCGCTGACGCTCGCACCACATTTCCCGGAGACTCGCCATGCACCGGCTTCTCGCGCGCCAGCTTGATCGGCATCTGCCGGATGCGGGCGACGCGCACGCCGGGCTCCAACCTCTGCTGGAGGCGATCAGCGAGACCTACCACGCCGACGAGGCCGAGAGGGCGGCGCGGGGGCGGGAGGCCGAGATCGCCGGCGCCGAGTCCCGCGAGCGCATCCGGGTGCTCGAGGCGGAGTTGCGCGAGACCGAGCGGCGGTGGCTTTCCCTGCACGATGCCAGCCTCGGGTTGATCCTCGTGCTCGACGCCGGGCACCGCATCACCTACGCCAGCCAGGACATCGACTTCGAGTCCCCGGTCACGCCCGGCGCCAACCTCCTCGACTGCGTGCCGGAGGCGATGCGCGCCCCCCTCGACCTGTTCCTCGGCGCGGTGTGGCAGACCGGCCGCCGGCGCACCATCGAGATGCGCATCCCCCGCACTGGCCGCCGCGACGAGATCTGGGAGATGCAGACGCTGCCGGTGCGCAGCCACGACGCGGTCGTCGAGCTGATCCTGATCGCCACCGATGTCAGTGAGCGCAGCGGCATGTTCGAGGCGCTGGCCTCCAGCGAGCAGCGCCTGCGGGCGATGTTCGATCACTCGCCCGTCGGCATCTGCATCTGCAGCGGCGACGCCGTGGTGATGGAGGCGAACCTCACCTTCGCGGCCATGCTGGGGTGCGGCAAGTCCGAGTTGGTGGGCGAGAACCTCGCCGCGCTGGTCCGTGCCGACGGCCTCGAGGCGTTCGAGCGCTGCCTGGGCGACATGCGCGCAACGTCCGGCGACGCGGTGCAGGACCAGGTGCCGCTGGCCACCCGCGACGATCGCGAAGTGTGGGCGCGCGTGACCCTGCTGCACATCGCCGACGACATCACCCACGTCCAGCAGATCTACGCGATGCTCGAGGACTGCACCGAGAACCGCCTGGCCAGCGAGCGCAACAAGGCAATGGAAGTCCAGTTGCGCCAGTCCCAGAAGCTCGAGGCGATCGGCCAGCTCGCCTCGGGGATCGCGCACGAGATCAACACGCCGACGCAGTTCATCGGCGACAACGTCACCTTCCTGCAACGCGCCTTCGAGGTGGTGCGCCCTGTGCTCCGCGACGCCGCCGCGCTGTGCGCCGCCACCAAACCGGACGAACCGGTCACCTTGCCCGCCCCGCTGCGCGAGGCGCTGCTGCACACGAAGGCGCTGTACGCTCTCGACCAGATCCCGCC
>JBKJUD010000060.1:0-2756 GCA_046590735.1 Candidatus Eiseniibacteriota bacterium
CGCACGGGTCCGGCCACGATCATGGAACTGCCGCCGCGTGCGAAGCCGGGCGCAGGCGCGGCCGCGCTGGCTGCCGTGCCGGCTCCGCTCGCGACGCCGCCCGCCTCATTCGCCACCGCCGGCATAGCGGCACCCGTCGCTGCGGCACCCGTCGCCGCCACACCGGGCGCTTACGCTACCGACCCCGCCGCGGCAGCCCCCGTACCAGCAGCCGCGCGCGCGGCGTCGCCACCCGCGAAAAAGTCGGCGTCGCTGATGCTGATTGGCCTCGGCGGGCTCGCCGTCGCGGCGATCGTCGTCTGGACACTGTTCCGCGGCGACGGCACGGCTCCGCCCACTCCTGCGAACCCGGCGACGGCAGCGACCGCAGGCGCGACACCGTCGTCCCCGGCGACGGCGCCGGCTCGCGACGCTTCTTCGACTTCTTCCACGACAGCGCCGGGCGGCTCCTCAGCCTCCTCGACTTCGACAGTCGCTCCGGACCCTGCGGGCGGACTGCCGGCGACCGCTTCGTCGACGTCCGCGCCCGGCACGCCGGCGGCGGGCGTTGCGCAGAGTGCGGCTGCGCCTGGAACCATCCCGTCCGCGTCAGAGCGACCTGCCGATGCGAAATCCGCGCCCCGCATCGAGGCGACCGGCGATCGCAAGGGAGCACCTGCCGCAAGTCCTGCGGGCGGGACGGCGACCGGGGCCGCAGCGACGACGCCGTCACCGCCCACGGCACCGTCTCCCGCGGCGCGTGCGCCGGTACCGGTCACGACGGCGCCCGCTACCGCTGCGCCCTCGCCTGCTGTCGCGCCGCCGCCCGTTGCGGCGCCGTCGACGCCACCGCCGGGGCCGGCGGAGAACGCCGGTCGCGCGGTCCAGTCGCAACCCGTGACGGCGCCACCTCCCGCTGCGGCAACGACCGCTTCCGTTGCGCCTGCACCGGCGCAACCGGTTGCATCCCTGCCTCCCGCCGCCGCATCGTCGGCGGCGCCCGCGCCCGCCGCAAACAGCGCACCGAAAGTCGTCACGCGCGTGGACCCGGCGTTCCCGCGCGAAGCGGCGCAGGCCGGCATCGCGAGCGGCACCGTGCGCGCCCGAATGCGCGTGGCGGCCGACGGCAGCGTCGCCGCGGTCGAGATCCTCCAGTCGAATCCATCGCGAGTGTTCGACCGCGCGGTGACGCGCGCACTGTCGCAGTGGAAGTTCGAGCCCACCGGTCAGCCGCGCACCGTGGAGCACGAAGTCGAGTTCCAATAACGAGCGCTGCGTCAGCCACGATCCGCGCGGGACGATCGCGCGTCTCGTCGCGTCGGGGCAAGCCGGGGTCCGCTCGGATGCTTGCAGAACGACATGGCCGCCTACCACTCTGAGCAAGGCTTTCACGGCGGGGCCGGCGCAGGCTGGTATAATTTGCTCCCGCCGCGCCGCAGCAACGCGCCCGGTTTTTCAATGGTGGCTGTAGCTCAGTTGGTAGAGTCCCGGATTGTGATTCCGGTTGTCGCGGGTTCGAGTCCCGTCAGCCACCCCACCAGATCAGATACTTAACGCACCTCCTCGGGTGCGTTTTTTATTATGGACACTGGCGGGACACCTGTTGTCACTCGTCAGTCCCACGGCCGCATCGTTGTGGCCTGCCGATCTGCATGCGTTGGGCCTCGCGGGGTTCGCCATCGAACAGACCTGAATGCCCCCGGCGCGCAGCCTGCTCCTTTGCCGCTTCTGATCTTGCCCGCCGCGCCTCTGCGCTGCGGCCCGCCGGATCGGCCCTCACCAGGAACCCCCCCAATGCTCTTCGACAAATTCTCCGTCCGCTCGCTGCACCTCGCCAACCGCATGGTGATGGCACCAATGACACGCAGCCGGGCGACGCCCGGGCACACACCGGGTGCACTGATGGTCACGTACTACGGCCAGCGCTCATCGGCCGGGTTGATCATCTCGGAGGGCACCTCGCCGAGCCCCAATGGCCTGGGCTACGCGCGCATCCCGGGGCTGTACGACAAGACCCAGGTGGACGCCTGGAAATCCGTGACGGCCGCGGTCCACGCCCAGGGCGGCAAGATCTTCGTTCAGTTGATGCACTGCGGCCGGGTGGCCCACATCGCCGACCTCCCGGCCGGCGCCGAGGTGCTCGGGCCGGGCACGGCAGTCTGTCCGGGCGAGATGTATACCGACACGCTGGGGATGCAGCCTTACAGCGTGCCGCGCGCGATGACCGCCGCCGACATCGCGCATGCGGTGCAGGAATACGCGACGTCCGCCAAGCTCGCGCTTGAGGCCGGCTTCGATGGGGTCGAGCTGCACGGCGCCAACGGCTACCTGATCGAGCAGTTTCTGAACCCGCTCGTCAACCTGCGTACCGACGCCCACGGTGGCAGCATCGAAGGCCGCAATCGCCTGGCGCTGGAGATCGCGCGGGCCACGGTCGCAGCGATCGGCCCCGACAAGGTCGGCATCCGGCTCTCGCCCTACGGTGTCTTTAACGGCACCGGCGAGTTTCCCGAGGTGCGGGCGCAATACCTGGCGCTGGCCAGGTCGCTTTCGGAAATGGGCCTGCTATACGTCCACCTGGTCGATCACTCGGCCATGGGCACGCCGCCCGTGCCTGGCGACTTCAAGCTCGCCCTGCGCGCAGCGTTCAACGGCCTGTTCATCCTGTCCGGCGGCTTCAACCACGGCAGTGCCGAACAGGCGCTGCTCGAGAAGCGAGGCGACCTCATCGCCTTCGGGCGGCCGTTCCTGGCCAACCCCGACCTCGTGGCGCGGAT
>JBKJUD010000104.1:0-3001 GCA_046590735.1 Candidatus Eiseniibacteriota bacterium
CGGTGCTTCGCGTCCAAGTTCAGCGTGCGGTCGAGGTGACCGCCATCGCGCAAGGCCATGCTCAGGATTCCCTTCAGGTTCCGTGGGTCTCGGGGGCGACGGACGCGGTGTCCGCCGGGGGGGAGGTGGTGGCGAGGGTCGCCGCGATCGCGTCGTCGGCCGCCGCCCGCTCGATCAGGTCGGCGAGGGCGCGAAGGAGGTCCGGCACGCCTGCACGGGTGGCCGAGCTGATCGGCATCACCGGGCAGTCAATGCCACGCGCCTGCAGGGCGGCCACGATGCCGGGAATCTCGGGGTCGGGCATCAGGTCGGTCTTGGTGAGGCAGACGATGCGTGACCGGCTGGCCAGCGTTTCATCGTAGGCGGTGAGTTCGCGCATCAGCAGGTCGTAGGTGTCGGCGGGATCCTCGCCGGTGAGCGGCGTGGCCTCCAGCAGCACGCACAGCACCCGCGTGCGCGAGACGTGGCGCAGGAACTGGTGGCCCAGCCCGCGGCCCTCGTGTGCGCCCTCGATCAGCCCGGGGATGTCGGCGAGCACGAAGGTGCGCTCCTCATCGACGCGCACGATGCCGAGGTGCGGGACCTTCGTGGTGAACGGATACGCGGCGATCTCCGGCGTCGCCGCCGACACCGTGGCGAGCAGCGTCGATTTCCCGGCGTTGGGCAATCCGACCAGGCCGACATCGGCAATCAGCCGCAGTTCGAACAGCAGGTCGAGCGCCTCGCCTTCCCCGCCGTCCTCAGCCGTACGCGGCGCCTGGTGCGTGGGGGTGGCGAAGTGCCAGTTGCCCCGGCCACCGCGGCCGCCCTTGGCGATGATGAACTCGGTGCCCGGCTCGACGACGTCGGCCAGCGTCGCGCCGGTGGCCTCGTCGATGACCAGCGTGCCCGGCGGCACCTTGATCAGGAGGTCCACGCCCTGCTTGCCGGAGCTGTTGTTGCTGGATCCCGGGTCGCCCTTGGTGGCGCGATAGGTGCGCTGGTTCTGGAAGTCGAGCAGCGTGCGGATGGTCCCGTCGCAGCGCAGGATGACGTGGCCGCCGCGGCCGCCATCGCCGCCGTCCGGCCCGCCCTTGGGCACGTACTTCTCCCGGCGGAAGCTGACGCTTCCGGCGCCGCCGTGCCCGGCTTCGACGCGAATCTTGACTCGATCGACAAACACTGCGCTGTGTCCTAACTGCTCGAGGAAGACGAACCGGTCGAGGACGACCCGCCCGTCGAGGACCCGCCCGCAGCGGATCCCGGGGAACCGGAACCGGAGGAGGACGACGATCCAGAGGATTTCGATCCGGCATCCGACGAGCCGCCGGCGGCCGGCGATCCGCCGGCGGCCGGCGACGCCGGCTTCGGGGCGGCGGCCGGCGGCGCACCCGCGGCGCCTTCGGACTTCGCCTCCTTCTTGTAGCCTTCGCTGCGGTAGTCGGTGATGTAGAAGCCCGAACCGCGGAACAGCAACCCTGCGCCGGTGCCGATCAACTTCTTGACCGGTCCCCCGCATTCCGGGCACTGCGATTCCGGTTCGGCCGTCATCGAATGGAAGCGTTCAAAGCGATGAGGGCAACTCAGGCACTCGTAGTCGTAGGTCGGCATACCGTCTCTCCCTGTGACAAGGCGGTCAACGCCTCTCCGATGCGCGCGATCCCGGTGAGCAGGTCCTTCTCCGGGGATGCGAACGACAGCCGGATGTGCCCCGGCCCGCCGAACGCTTCGCCGGGGACGATCGCCACCCGCGCAGTCTCCAGTAAATATTCGGCCAATCCTGTCGCACCTTGCGGCCATCCCGCGTCGGTGAGCGCTTTTTGGTTCCAGGCCAGGCGCACGAAGAAATAGAAGGCACCGTCCGGCGGGCGCACCGTGGCGCCCGGCCAGCCGGCCAGGGCGTCCAGCCCGACCCGGCGGCGGTGGGCGAACTCGTCGATCATACGCCTCACCGGCTCGTCGGGCCCGGTCAGCGCGGCGAGCGCGGCCGCCTGGGAGACCGAGCAGGCGTTGCCGGTGCACTGCTCCTGCATGGTCCCGGCGCCGCGGATGAGGTCCCGGGGGCCGACGGCATAGCCGATCCGCCAGCCGGTCATCGCATACGCCTTGGAGACGCCGTTGAACACGACCGTGCGCTCGGCCATCGCCGGGCTCAGCGTGGCCGGCGAGATCGCGGACACGCCGGGGTACACCACGCGGTCGTAGATCTCGTCGCTCAGCACGAGCAGGTCATGCTCCCCCGCGACGGTGGCCACCGCCTGCAGCGCCCCGGCACTCGCCACCACGCCGGTGGGATTGCACGGCGAGTTGACGATCAGCGCGACGGTGCGCGGGGTGACGACGGCGCGCAACGCCGCCTCGGTGATCTGATAACCCGTCTCGGGCCCGCAGTCCACGGGGACCGGTACCCCGCCAGCGAGGCGCACCTGCTCGAGGTAGGTGCCCCACGACGGCACCGGCACCAGCACCTCGTCGCCCTCGCTGACCACCGCGAGCAGCACGCTGTACAGCGCCTGCTTGACGCCTGCGGATACCAGCACGTTGTCCGCGCGCGCGGTGAGGCCCAGCCGGGCGCTGGTGGCGGCGGCGATGGCGGCGCGCAGTTCGGTGGTGCCGGCGGCATCGGTGTAGCGGGTCTGTCCGGCCTTCGCGGCCACCGCCGCGGCCTCGATGATGTGCGCCGGCGTGGGAAAATCCGGCTGGCCGGCGCTCAGGTTCACGACCGGCTCGCCGGCGGCCCCCATCGCGCGGGCGCGGGCATCCATCGCCAGCGTCCCGGAAGGACGCACCACCGACAGGCGCTGGGCGAGTGACCGCATCAGGTCTCCTGGCCCTGCGCGAGCGCGGGGCGCGAAACGCCCGCCGCCTGCACCGCGGCGATGCAGCCGGCCAGCGCGATGTCCTCCACCGTGGCGCCGCGGGAGAGATCGTGCAGCGGCACGGGGAAGCCGGCGAGCAGCGGACCCACGGCGCGCGCGCCGGCGAGGCGCTCGACCAGCTTGTAGGCGATGTTGCCGGCGTC
>JBKJUD010000383.1:0-4299 GCA_046590735.1 Candidatus Eiseniibacteriota bacterium
GTCCGAGGCGACGATGCGGCGCCAGCCCCGCGCGCGGCGACTCGTTCACCGGGCCATCGAAATTCGGCACGGCCGGTTCGCGCTGCAGGCGGTGCGGGGGCGACCAGGCTGCTGCCGGCATCGCGGCGGCCAGCAAGGCGAACAGGACAGCGCTGCAGCGCGAACCGGCCGTGCCGAATTTCGATGGCCCGGTGAACGAGTCGCCGCGCGCGGGGCTGGCGCCGCATCGTCGCCTCGGACCGGTGGGCACGCTGGGCTCGCTCGCGCTCAGCAACATCCAGAGCGAGATGTCGCTCGCCGTCGCCGGCGACACCATCGTGATGGGGGCGAACGATTTTCGCGGCGCCGCGAGTTCCTCTGGCGTGTACTGGTCCAGCGACGGCGGCGTGACCTTCCACGACGGCGGCCAGTTGTCCATCGGCACCGGCAAGAACGTCTTCGGCGATCCCTGTCTCGCGGTGTACACGCCCGCCGGCGGCGGTCCGTCGGTCTGGTACTACGCGTCGATCTTCAAGAACGCCGCGAGCGTGCAGACGCTGTGCGTGCACCGTTCGACCGACGGCGGACAGACGTGGGCCGGGCCCTTCGAGGTGACCTCGGCGACGATCGCCGCGCACTCCGCCGACAAGGAGTGGCTCGCCGTCGATCCGGAAACCGGGCGCGTGCTGATCTCGTGGACGGACTTCCCCTCCACCGGCGTGAACGCGATCAAGGTGACGTATTCGGACACCCAGGGCGCCTCGTGGTCGGCGGCGGCGACGGTGGGCACCAACGGGCAGGGCTCGAGCATCGCGACCTCGCCGGTGAGCGGCGGCGCCTACGTCACGTGGTATGGCTTCTCCGGCTCGGCGACCGCGCTGTGGAGTTCGCGCTCGACGACCAACGGCACCAGTTGGCAGGGCCCGACGTTGGTGCACACGTACAACCAGGTGCTGCCGCCCTACGGCTTCGACCGCTTCAACAGCTACCCGAGCATGGCGGTCAATCCGGTCAACGGCGACGTGGTCGTCGTGCACTCGGCGTCGCAGAACGGCACGCCCTCGGGCGACCTGCAGGACGTCTTCTTCGCCAAGTCCAGCGACGGCGGGCAGACGTGGTCGCTGGCCACCGCGCTCAACGCCTTCGCCGGCAGTGATCGCCCGCAGGTGTTTCCCACCATCGCCTGCGCCAGCAACGGGCGCGAGGATGTCTTCTGGTACGACATGTCGGCGGGCAGCGGCAACGAGGACTGGACCGACCTGTTCTACACCTACTCCACCAATTTCGGCGCCACGTGGTCGTCCCCGGTGCCGGTGAACTCGACCCCGTGGCACAACGAATCGGGCAACAACTTCGGCGCGCCACACCAGGGCGACTACATCGACGCGACCACCACCACCGCCACGCTCAACGCGTACGCGACCGCGGCGTCGTTCAGCGAGCCGACCGCGCTGGGCACCGGCGCCGACGCGCTGAGTGCGCTGGTGCAGAACCTCGGGCAGGTGGCGCCGCTGCGCGTGCGGCCCGGCAGCGTGAGCTTCACCGACACCGGTTGCGGCGTGAACGATGGCCTGCTGGTGGCCGGCGAGACGGCAACGCTCACCGTGCCGTTGCAGAACATCGGCCGCGGGCTGGTGAACGGCATCTCGGCGACGCTGAGCGCGCTGAGCGCGAACGTCACGGTGCTGGCGGGCAGTTCCACGTATCCGAATCTTGCCGCGGGCGCCTCCGGCAACAACGCGCTGGCCTTCTCCGTGCGACTGGAATCCGGCTACCCGTGCGGGGAGGAGGCCCGGCTGCATCTCGACATCGCGGCGGCCGGCATGGCGGCGACCTACATCGAGTTCACCTTGCGCAGCGGCGTGCCGGCCACTGTGACGCCGCTGGTGAACGAGACCTTCGACTCGCTCACGCTGCCCAACATCCCCGCCGGATGGTCGCGCGTGAACGGCTGCACGAGTTGCGCCGCGCTCAACTGGCGCTCGGTCACCGACGCCACCGCCCCCTCGCTGCCCAATGCGATGTTCGCCAGCGACTCCACCGTCGCCACCTTCGGACGGTTGTACGGCACCACGCTGAACATCCCCGGTGGCGTCACCTACGTCGATGTCGATTTCGACCTGAAGTACAGCACCGAGGTGCAGGACGCGCGCACCGGGTTCGACGGCGCGTCGTTCGAATACAGCGTGGACGGCAGCGGCTCGCACTTCGCCACCGCCGATGCCATCGACCTTACGCCGCGCTACGACCACTACCTCACGCGCAACACCGGCGGCACCTCCAACGGCGACCGGCAGGGATGGGCAGGCGACTCCGGCGGCTGGAAGCACGTGCACCTGCGCATTCCGGGCCTGGCGGGCCACACGTTCCTGCCGCGGTTCTCAATGGCCAGCGATGCGAGCGCCGGCGGCGCCGGCGCGTGGATCGACAACGTGGTGATCAACACGGTGACCATGGGATGCGGCGCCTGCGCGCCGACGGCGATCGGCGGCGTTCCGGCGGCGAACGGCGCGGCGCTGTCGTTGCGCGCCGTGGGTGCGAATCCATTCACGGGGGCGACTGCGATCGCGTACACGTTGCCGCGGCGCGGCGATGTGCGCCTCGACGTCTTCAATCTCGCGGGCGCGAAGGTCCGCACGCTGGTCAGCGGCCCGCAGAACGCGGGGTCGTACGCGGTGCCGTTCGCGTTGCGCGCGCCGGGGCTCGCGCCGCTACCCGCCGGCGTCTACATGGTGCGCTTGAGTGGCGCCGGCCGCACCAGCACGATCCGGGTCACCGCGCTGCGCTAGGCGCCGAGCCAGTCGGCCAGCGCGGCGAGATCTGACAGCTCGACGAACGGACGCGCGGCGCGGGCCGCCCGCTCCGCGCCGCGATTGATCCAGGCGACCGGCAAGCCGCGCGCGATGCACGGCTCGACGTCGTGGAAGTACGATTGCGCGGCGTGCAGCCAGCCGTCGTCGCGACCACCGCGCCGGCGGCGCGCTTCATCCCAGTGAGCGCTCGCCGGCTTGTACGCTCCCACCTGCTGCGCGGTGACGATCTCGTCGAACGCCACGGTGAACTGGCGGCGCGTGCCGCCGAGCAGGTCGTCATCGACGTTCGAGAGAATGCCCAGCCGCAGGCCGGCGGCGGACAGTCGCTCCAGCGCGGCGTTGGTGTCGGGAAACACCGGCCACGACGGCACGCTGTCGGCGAGGAAGTGGGTGTCGGCCAGCGGCAAGTTCAGGTCCATGGTGACGCGGCGCGCGGTTTCGGCCAGCACGTCGCGATAGCGACGATACGCCTCGGCCTCGACCACCGGTTCGTGCCGTGCGTAGGCGCGCAGCACCGCGTCGCGCGGCGCGGTGGCGCCGGCGTCCGCCGCGGCGCGGGCGAAGGCGTCCGCGATGCCGGATTCCCAGTCGACCAACGTGCCGTAGCAGTCGAACGTCACGCACTCGAATCCGCGCGCGCGAGTCACCCCGACTCCGGCGTCGGCTCGTCCCCCGATGCATACACGATGTCGCCCGGCGTCGGGTTCACCACCAGCACCTCGCCGAGCGCCTTGCGGCGCAGGTCCGGCACGCGGCAATCGGCCGCCGGGTAGCCCACCGGGATCACCGCGAAGGCGCGCTCGTTGCGCGGCCTCTGCAGCAACACGCGCAGAAAGTCCATCGGGCTGGGTGTATGCACCAGCGCCGCGAGGCCCGCCGCCTGCAGCGCGGCGAGGAACATGCCCACCGAGATTCCCACCGACTGCGCGACATAGTAATGCTTCCCGCGCGTGCCATCTTCGCGCAGCGCGAACTCCTGCTGGAACACCACCACCACCCACGGCGCGGTGGTGAGGTGCTCCTTGATCTGGTCGGTGCCCAGCGGCGCGAGGTCCGCCTTCCACTCCTCCGACATGCGCCAGGCGTAGTTGTCGCGCTCGATGATTTCCGCGGCCTCGCGCATTCGGCGCTTGGTCCCGGGGTCGCTCACCGCGACGTACGTCCACGGCTGCTTGTGCGCGCCGCTGGGCGCGGTGCTCGCGGCGCGCACGCACGCCTCGAGCAGCTCGCGCGGCACCGGGTCGGGCGCGAAGTGACGCACGCACCGCCGGTCGTCGAGCAACTCGTGGAAGGCCTCCGCACGCCGCCGCGACTCGCTGGCTGCGAGCCGCGGCGGCGCGTACGGCACGAAAGCGGGTTCGGACACGTCGCGCCCTACCAAATCTGCGCGCGCACGTCGTCGGGCCGGACCATCTCGTCGCCGGCCTTGCAGCCGAACGCCTGCATGAACTCCCGCATGTTCGACGCCGGGCCGTTGACGCGCCACTGCGCCGGCGAGTGCGGGTCG
>JBKJUD010000265.1:0-3695 GCA_046590735.1 Candidatus Eiseniibacteriota bacterium
AGCGCGCGCCGCGCGCCGGCGAGCCGGGAGTGCGGGGCCGCCTGGGCCGGCGCGATCTTCACCGCCTCGGCGAACGATACGGCGGCCGCGGGCGCGTCGCCCCGTTGCATCTGGAGGTCGCCGAGCGACATCCACGCGGGCGCGAACAGCGGCTGCTCCTGGACCGCGAGCCGCAGTTCGGCCTCCGCGCCGGCGAGGTCCTGCTGCTGGGTGAGCACCGCCGCGAGATAGTAGTGCGCCTCGGCGAACGGCGACTTCAGCGCGATGGCGCGCCGCATCTCGGCGGCGGCGGCGGCGTAGGCGCCCTGCGAGGCGAGCAGGTTGCCGAGGCCCTGGTGCGCATCGGCGTAATCGGGTGCGAGGCCCAGCGCACGCTGGTAGGCGACGCGCGCGCCCACGGTGTCGCGGGCCGCCGCCAGCAGGTACCCCTCGAAGAACACCGCCTTCGCGTACTGTGGATCGAGTTGCTGCGCCTCGCGCGCGGCGGCCAGCGCTTCCGAAGTGTTGCCCGCCTGCGAGGCCGCGAAGCCGCGATAGTAGATTTCCTCGGCGCGCTCGCGCAGCGACTGCCCCGGTGCGCGAGGCACGTTCACCACGAGCGCGGCGACCACCCAGACCAGGGCGGCGGTGGCCAAGCGTCCCCACTCCTGCTCGCGCGCGCGCCGCACCAGCCAGAGCACCGCGTAGCCGGCGGCCAGGCACAGCAGCGGCAGCATCGGCACGCGATAGCGGGCGGTGACGAAGAACAGCAGCAGCGCGGCCATCTGTCCCAGCAGCACCACGTGCAACAGCGCCACGCGCCGCCACTCCAGCAGGAGCAGCAGCAGGCCGAGCGCCGCAAACGGCCCGAGCACGCCGAAGGGCCAGCCCACCGGCCGTTCCGCCAGCAGCGCGGCGAGCATCGGGGAGGTGGCGCGGTATCCATAGGAGCCGAGGTCGCGCTGGATCTCACGCGCGTTCACCGCGAGCACCGCCTTGTGCGCGATCAGCCCCAGCCAGGGCCGCGTCTCGCGGACCACGTAGGCGAGTCCGCGCGAATAGAAGTATGCCGATTGCCCGGCGGCGCTGGTGATGCCGCGCAGCACCGGCTCGCGCACCAGCCGCTCCCAGTGCTCGCCCGGGCGAATGCCCACGGACTGGTCGTAGTTGGGATTGTTCCCGATGAAGAAATTGATACCGCCGTTCGACGAGACCACCACCCACTCGCCACCGCGCACGCGGTTGTAGAGCGTGGCGCCGAAGATCGGCAGCAGCGCGGTGCTCACCAGCACCGCGGCCCACAGCGCGCGCCGGGGGCGGGCCGCCTGCGGCTGCGCGTCGGAAAACGCCCACAACCCCAGCAGTGGCACCAGCAGCATCGCCTCACCGCGCGTGATGCACACCAGCCCGAGCAGCAGGCCGCCGGTTCCCAGCCGCACCAGGCTGCCGCGGCGATGCGCGGCGAGCAGCGCGAGCATGGCGCTCAGCAACAGCACGGTTGCCAGGGTGGCGTTGAGCAGTTGGGTATCGGCGAGCACGAGTGGCCCGCACAGCGCGGCCAGCACGGCGCCGATCCAGGCCGCCGGCCGCGGCAGCAACCGCGCGCCCAGCACGAAGGTCAGCGAGCAGCCGAGCGCGCCGAGCAGTCCCTCGGCGAGTCGCGCGGCCAGATAGCCCCCGCCGGTGACCTTGTAGATGACCGCGAGCCAGTAGGCGAATAGCGGGGGCTGCCAGAACACCATGCGCGGCGCCCAGTCACCGTGCGCCAGGCTGCGCGCCCACTCGTCGTAGGACTTCTCGTCGATGACGGGGTGGGCGAAGAACGGGGTGTCGCGCAATTGCAGGACGACGACAACGCGCACGAGGGCCGCCAGCGCGAAGATGGCCCATGGCGCCCAGTCCGGCGACGACCGGCTGTCCGCGGCTGGGCGGCGCGACGGGGGCGGCGCGGCGGCGGCGCGGGCGGCGCGGGGACGGCGGGATGGCTTGCGGTCCGGCATGTGGGGAGCTAGCGGCGGCGCGGCGGCGGCGCGTCATCCGACGCAGTGCGACGGGCAGTGCGGCCGCGGGGCGCCGCCTCCCCGCCGGATGCCGCCTCGGTGCGCTTGCTCGCCGGCGCCTCGTTGCTGGCGCGGCGTGTCACGGTGCGGCGGGCGGGACGCGGCGGCGGCACGGCCTCTGCCGCGCGATCGGCCTCGAGCACCGAGAGGGCCCCGCGTGCGGCGTCCTGCTCCGCGTCCTTCTTGTTCTTGCCCGTGCCGCGCCCCAGCAGGCGATCGCTGATGAAGACTTCCACCGTGAACACCTTCTCGTGGTCGGGACCTTCCTCGCGATGGACGCGGTAGCGCGGGTGCGTCTTGAAGTGGCCCTGGGCGTACTCCTGCAGCAGGCTCTTGTGGTTCATGTGCGTCTTGTCGACGACGATGCTGTGCGCCTCGCGCAGCAGCCGCTCCTCCGTGAAGCGCCGCGCGGCCTCGATGCCGCCGTCGAGATAGATCGCGGCAATCACCGCCTCGAACGCGTCGGCCAGGATCGACGAGCGGTCGCGCCCGCCGGACTCCGCCTCTGCATCGGAGAGGTAGATGTACGCGCCGAGGTTCATCGAGCGCGCGATCTGCGCCAGCACCGCCTCGCTCACCAGCAGCGACTTCATCTGGGTGAGCGAGCCCTCGCGGTTGTTCGGAAAGAGCTTGTAGAGATGCTCGTTCACCACCAGGCCGAGCACCGAGTCGCCGAGGAACTCCATGCGCTCGTTGGATTCGCGCCCGTCGCCGCTGTGGTCGTAGACGAAACTGCGATGGGTGAGCGCTTGGCGCAGCAGCGTGACGGTCTTGAAGCGGAAGGTGATCGCGCGCTGGAACTGCTGCAGGCGCTTGTCCGACATCTCGCCGCCCTTGCGGCGCGAGGTTACCGCCTCGATCAGCCGGGTCAGTGCATTGGTGGCGGCGGGTGGGGCCGACTGCGCGGCCTTGCGCGCGGCGGTCGCGTGGACGCCGCCCTCCGTGCTGGCGGGCGTGCGGCGCTTGGTGACGCGGCGGCGCGGGGCGGAGCCGGAGCCTGTCATGCGGTCCATCGCACGTGTCTCCTCCGGGTGGTCTCGACGCGCGGGCCGCGAGCGGGAACGCGGCGCGCACGCGCGCCGATGCCGTGCCCCCCGCGGGCGCGTGTCACGCTAGACGCCCGCTCCGCCGGTCCAACGCCGCACGGCGAGCGAGACGTTGTGCCCGCCGAAGCCGAAGGAGTTCGACATCGCGACGTCGACGGACGCAGCACGCCCGACGTTCGGCACGTAGTCGAGATCGCAGTCAGGATCGGGCGTCGAGTAGTTGATGGTGGGCGGGACGAAGCCGTCTTGCATGGCCATCACGCACACGATGAGTTCCACGCCCCCGGACGCGCCGAGCAGGTGGCCGGTCATCGACTTGGTGGAGCTGACCGGGATCTGCCGGATCGCCTCGCCAAACGTCGAGCGCAGGGCCATCGTCTCGAACTTGTCGTTCATCGGCGTCGAGGTACCGTGCGCATTGATGTAGTCGACGTCGGCGGGTTCCAGGCCGGCGACCTCCAGGCAGCGCTTCATGGCCCGCGCCGCGCCTTCCCCGCCCGGGGCCGGGGCGGTCATGTGGTGCGCGTCGGCGGTGGCGCCGTAGCCGACAACCTCGGCGAGGATGGTGGCGCCGCGTGCCTGCGCGTGCTCGAGCGCCTCGAGGAGGACC
>JBKJUD010000290.1:0-2669 GCA_046590735.1 Candidatus Eiseniibacteriota bacterium
GGGTGCTGGCGCCGTCGAGGGCACGGATCAGCGACCGAAGGTCGTCGAAGCGCTTCTCGCGATCGCGCTCGATCATCCTGAGCACGATGCCATTGAGCGCGTCCGGAAGGTCTGCACGGCGATCTCCCGGCGGAATGGGAAGGTCGTGCAGGGCCCGATGCACCACGGCCGCGGGATTCTCCGTCTGGAACGGAGTCGTGCCCGTGAGGGCCTCGTAGAACAGGATGCCAAGGCTGTACTGATCGCTGCGGGCGTCGACATCAAGCCCGCGCAGGATCTCCGGGGCGATGTAGGGAATGGTCCCCATGTGCGATCCCGTGGCGGTGAGTCGCGATTCCCACGCCGCGAGCGCGAGCCCGAAATCCAGCACGACCACGCGGCCATCGTGCGCCAACATGACGTTGCGCGCCGTGACGTCGCGATGAATCACTCGATGATCGTGCGCGTGGGCCAGCGCATCGGCGACCGAGCGGATGATGCGAACGCCCTCGGAAATCGGCAGTAGGGACCGCCGGATACGCTCGGCCAGCACTTCGCCATCGACGCATTCGAGCACCATGAAGGGAAGGCCGTCGGCGACGCCCGTGTCGTGCACCGCCACGATGCCCGGATGCGCGAAAGCGGCGGTCGAGCGGGCCTCCCGCAGAAAGCGGCGGACGGTCTCGTTCGACTGGGCCCACTTCGCGTCGAGCACCTTGATGGCGATGATCCGGTTGAGCATCTCGTCGCGCGCCCGCCAGACCGTGGCCAGACCCCCCTCGCCCAGTTTCTCGAGGATGCGGTAGCGTCCAAAACGGCGATCAATCATGGCCTGGCAACCCCGTCACTTCTTGAGGGCCACGGTCCAGTACACGACCTGCGGAAGGTGGTGAAAGGACTTGCCGTCGATCTTGAGGTACCAGACTCCGCCGGTAGCGGGGACCTCGACGACCGCGCGCTCGAAGACTCCGTCCGCTGCCATGCTCGAGCCACGCTCCACCCCTTGAGGGTCGATGAGGTGCAGGTCGATGTCATTGTGAGTGTCGACGGCGGTGGAGTTCTCGAGCACCAACTCCTCCGGCCACCAGAGTGCGGCATGGAGTTGCTTGAAGTCGCCCGCGCCGAGGTCGATCGGGATGAGGCACTCGCGACAGCAGGTCGACAGCCTGACCTTGCCGAACTTGCCTGACCCACCGCTGGGAAGCACGATCCGCCCCACGCCTTCCTTGTCCGGCCAGGCGGGGCCGACGTTCTCTCCCGAGAGCAGCAGTTGCGCATAGACCTGACCGGGATCGACGAGGCCACCACGGGCCATGGTCAACCAGTTTCGCAGCAGGGCAGCACCGCCGGCAGCGTAGGGCGTGGCGCCGGAAGTTCCGCTGAGCGTGTGACCCGCATCGATCGAACCCGAACCCGCGGACTCGGTGAGCGAGAGCGTCTGGAGATCCGGTTTCTGGCGCCGATCGGCGGTCTTGCCGTAGCTCTGGCTCGCGATCGTCGGGTGCGGTGCAAGGATGTGACGGGCCCCCACACCGATCACGCGTCGCGCGGACGCCGGATAGGACATCGTTTGCGTCTGGCCCAGGTTTCCGTTGGCAGCGATCACGGTCGCTCCGGCTTCGAATGCCCCGTCTGCGGCATCCGCAATGGCCGCAGCGTCCGTGGAGTTGTCCTGCATCTCCGCCACGATGACCCGATCCAGCAGTGCGGTTGCGGTCTGGAACCCACGGATCGCGGCGCTCGCCACCAGCTCCCCGTCCTGTCCGTTTTGGCGATACACGCGGAACACGTCGAGCTTGGCCGCGGTCACCCCGCGCCAGGGAGGGTAAGCGGCATTGTTCGCCGCCAGGATGCCCGCGGAACTGGTGCCGTGGCCGCTCGTCACGTCCGCAGGGTTCCCGCCCACGCAGTCCGCGTTGCCGTCGACGCAGTCGCCCACACGGTTGAACGGTGTGGTCGGGCCCGCGAACAGGACGTGGTCGCGGCGGACCCCGGTGTCCAGCACGCTCACCCAGCCGTAGCTGAGGCCCAGGTCGAAGTAATGATCACTCCCGATCCTCATGCGCGCTTCGATCGGGTCGTTCGTCGAGTCCGTGTCGAACCCCGGCGGCGGCATCGTCGTGCGGTCGCGCTGGATCCAGACCACGTGCGGGACGAGCGCGAGGCTGTCGACCTTTCCAAGAGGCATGGTGATGCGCAGCGCCTGGGTGATCCAGTAGCTCTCGAGCACCTGGGCTTCATAGTGGCTGACCAGGTCGAGCGAGTCAGCGCTGTACTGGGAGGCCCGCGCGGCCGCCACGGAGTGGATGAGCACGGATGCCTGGGTGAGCGCGGCCAGATTGGCGACCGACGTGCGCGTCTGCTGCACGTCGGGATTCGGGAAGCGCGGGATCTTGATCGGATCGATATAGCTCACCAGCAGGGTCTCGACCTTGGTCGCGGAGCTGTCCGCGATCCAGGCGCTGCCCACCGAGAACACCGCTCCGCTCACAGCACCCTGGAGGAAACGGCCGAGGAACAGCAGCGGCAGGCTCGAGGCCGCCGCGATCAGCAGCAGGGACACCCCTGCGGCGGCGACGATGAGCGGCAGGACCACCCGGCGCCGGCCGAGGCGGTCCGACAGCGGGCCGGCCAGGAAGATCGCCGGGACGAGCCCCGCGGCGTACACGCCGAACACGGCGGTCAGCACG
>JBKJUD010000418.1:0-4666 GCA_046590735.1 Candidatus Eiseniibacteriota bacterium
CCACCGGCGCCCCCGGCTCGCCGTATCAGCTCGATGTGGTGCGCTCCCCCGGTAGCCGCCGCGCGGAAGTGCGCGGCGCCATCGCCGGCGACGGATCGTCCCAGACCGCCTACGCCAGCGTCCCCGACCCTGCATTGTTCGCGGCCGAGGCCCTCGCCGCCACGCTTCGCGCGCACGGCCTCGCACTGCATGGCTCGGTGCGCGCCGTGCATGCCCCGGCGCGACTCGACGGGCCCGCGTTGCTGGCCGCCTGGGCGTGGCCCTCGCGCACCGTCGGCGAGCTGGTGCAGGTCGTCAACACCCGCAGCCAGAACCTGCACGCCGAATTGCTGCTCCACGCGCTCGATCCCGCGGCGGCGGCGAAATCGCGCCGCGGAGGCCTGCGCGGCGTGCGGGCCGTCCTCGCCAGCTACGGGGTCGACACGCTCGCGGTGACGCTCGACGATGGCTCGGGCCTGGGCCGTGCCAACCGCGTGACACCGCGCGCGTGGGTCCAGCTGCTGCGCGGCATCACCGACCGCGCGCCCTGGGCCGACGTGTTCTGGGCGTCGCTCCCGCTGGCCGGGCGCGACAGCTGGTTGCGCCACCTCGCCGGCACCCGCGCCGAGAATCGGGTACGCGCCAAGACCGGGACGCTCGCCGGCGTGCGCGTGCTCGCCGGGCGCGTCACCACGCCGCGCGGCGAGACAGTCGTCTTCTCGTTCCACGCCGCCGGCGCCCCCGCGTCCGTCGCACAAGCCGCGGCGCTGCGCTTCGCCGAGTGTCTCACGCTCGATCAGCCGCGTTGAGTGCCCCGTCGCACACGCGCACTGCATGCGAAAGCCCGGACGCCTGAGGCGCCCGGGCTTCGCTGCACGTGCGGCGTGCCAGCCTAGAACTTCATCGACACGCTGAACATCTGGTTGGCGTCGAAGCGCTCCTTCACGTTGCGGTAGGTGTAGTCCACCGACGCGTGCCCGTTGCCGAGCGGAAGCTGCCAACCCGCACCCGCCGACCAGTCGTAGAGGTACCCGGCCTGCGACGAGCCGACGTATCCCCCACGGAAGGCCAACTGGTCGTTCCACACGAACTCCCCGCCGCCACGGTACTCGTCGCTCGAGAAGTTGTTGTTCTGGTAGACCCCGCCCAGCGTGAACTGGCTGGCGGTGCCGACGTGCCAGAGCTTTGACACGCCGAAGGTGACGTACGACGGCATTTCGAACGACGCCGACTCGGACCGCAGGAAGTACGGGCCCGTCTGCGGGTTGCCATTGTTCGCGGGGTAGCTGCGTTCCAGGTCGCTCCCCCCGAACTTCATGTTCGGCCCGACGTTCTTCATCGCGAAGCCGAACTGGAGTCCGTGCGCCAGCGGGTCGTACTGAAACCCGAAGTCGAACGCCAGACCGGTAGCCGACTCCTGCAGCACCCGCTCGCTGATGACCGAGAAGCTGCCGCCCACGCGAACGTGGTCGGTCATCTGCTTCGCGTACGCCACCTGGGCGACCGAGAACACCGGGCTGCTGATTTCCCCGGTGCCGTCCGGTGCGTCCTCGGTGGTGACGATGATGTCGCCCACCTGCAGGGCCTTGAAGCTGACGCCGATCACCCCACCCATCGCGTGGCTGGTGAGCCCGGCGTATTCCACCTTCATGTCGTTGATGTAGCCCATGTGGTTGAAGAAGAGATCGGTCTCTTCCCCGACGGCGATGCCGGCCGGGTTGTAGAACAACGCTTCCACACCATGGGCATCGGACACCACCGCGCCGCCCAAGGCGGTCGCGCGGGTGCCGATGGGAATGCGGAGCTCACTGGCCCCCGCCGTCCCGAGTCGATCTTCCCCACCGGCCCAGGCCGAGGCGGAGAGGCTCAGTCCAGCGAGCATGATCGCCCCCTGGATGAGGATTCCTGTCTTGCGCATTGCTTCTCCTCCTTCTGGATGACGATCGGGTGGCTAGTAGGTGTTCAGGCGTTCCTTCTCGCCGAAGATCACGAACTGGCCCTTGGTCTCGCCAACTCCCTGGACGTTCATGTGGTAGACGTACACGCCGCTGGCAACAGGGAGACTGTTCTCCGAGAGCAGGTCCCACGTCATGATGGCGTTGCCGGTCACTCCCACATCCGTGCCGCCCGTGGAGGTCGAAGCATCCTTCCGCAGAGTGCGAATCAGGTCGCCCGCCAAGTTGTAGATGGAGACGGTGACCGACTTCGACGCTGGGATGTTGGTGAACTTGATGATCCGGTTGAACTGGTTCGTCTCGTACTTCGAGCGCGCCAGGTACGGGTTGGGCACCACGCGAATCTTCTCCAGCGCGGCAGCACTGACGCCGAGCACGGTGCCATCCACGGTGCCCACCGGGCGGCCCATCCACTCGAACTTGTCACCCGCGACGTTGATCGGACGCGGCACCACGCGCAGCTTGGTGCCTGCCGGCGGGTGTGTACCCACCGGTGTCCCGACCGGGTAGAAGAAGAAGCGCCGGAACGAGAACTTGGTGAAGTCCGGGTCGTACGGCTCGGTGGTGATGGCCGGATTCGACCAGTCGACCGAGTTATACGGGATGTCCTCGAAGTAGATACCGTCGCCCCAGTCGTACGCGTTGGCGTCGTCCCCGTTCTCCAGGAACAGGAACGCCATGCGGACGTCGTCGCTGGGGTCATCCGGCGTGACGCCGAGATCCCAGACCTGCACCGGCATGGTGAACGGCACCACCAGCGAGTAGTCGCCGGTGGGCGGCGCGCCGAAGAAGTCGAAGGCGTGTCCGTCTGAGGCCTCGGTGAAGCGAATCTCGTAGTAGTGACCGGAGCCCGTCCAGAGGCTGCCCATGTGACGAGCGTACTCCGGCTCGGCGTGCGCCGGGTCCGTGCGCGGGACCTCGTACCAGGCGCCGCTGGAACTGGGGTGGGAAGAGCCTTCCACCGACTTCAGCGAGCCATCCGGCAGGACTTCCCCGACATTGATGACCGCCGGCGCCGGGCCCTGCACGCGCACCATCATCCCATCGACGATCGTGCTCGTGTAGCTGCCTGACTGGTCGCTGCTGCCGTACAGCAGGCGCTGGCCCGTCGTCTTGTCGAAGATGTCATAGACCACCGTGCCCGCCGTGTCGCGGAAGGCGACCTGATAGCTGTGGGCCTTGACCTGCGACTGGTCGACGTAGTCGATGTTGACCGTGCCCTCGCTCACGCCGGAGACGTGCGTTCCGACCTGCGTGAAGGTGGCGCCCGAACCCGCTGGCGTGACGGCGGTCGGCCTGATCGGCGACTCGAGGTTCTCGACGATCGTGCCCACCTCGTTGCCATTGATCTCGAAGGGCGTCTCGTTCTCGACGTCGATCGAGTAGGCGGTGACCGCGAAGTAGTATTCCATCGCGTTCAGCAGGGGGCCGCCCCGGATGGCGTCCGTCGTCACCCGGAGGTGATTCTCCAGACCCGAGTTGGTGCCATTCTGGGTGATCACGCGCTGCACGCCGCCCGCGGTCGCGTCGAAGTTGTCCGAGTAGACCGCGGTCACGTTGTTGTCGACGTCGAACGTGGCGATCTTCTTCCACGGACCGGCCGCCGAGGCGCCCTGGTAGACGTTGTATCCCTCGGTATGGAATTCCTGTCCGAGCGCCGGGTTCGACTGGACGTCGCCCTCCGCCTCGGTGCCCCAGATCAGGTCGACGGCCTTGTCCAGCGGACGCGCGACCAGGCTCGGGGACGGCGGCGGCGAGGGGATGGCGAAGTTCTGGTCGAACACCTTCTGCACCGCGTCATCGTAGTTCTTGAGCAAGGTGATGCTCGAGAGGCGGTCGGTCGCCTGCGCCATGATCACCGCCACCACCACCACCTGCGTGTCCCCCGGGACCATCGTGAACGGTCCGGTGGAAAGCATCATGCGGCGGTCGGCCGGGTTGGTGTCGAGGTCGCCGGTGATCGTGACCGGGTCACCGGTGGCCACGAACGTCGACGGCTGTCCGTTGTACGAGTACGTGTCCCCGTTGCCGAGCAGACCGCGCATGTAGTTGTATGTCTCGGTCGGGCTCTGCGGGTCGGTGCCGTTGATGTACTTGTTGAACGACTTCATGCCGAGCCGCTGGCCGTCGTCGCCCCTCGGTCCCTGCAAGAAGTCGAACCCGACCGCCGGCGGGTTGCTGCCGTACTGCTGGTCGTTGTTCGTCGCGTTGTAGCAGTAGCCGAGACTGAGCGTGGTGTCGGCGCCCACCAGGTCGTCACCCGCGCCGCCGAGGTCCGGGTCGGACCACAGCGAGACGTAGGTGTTGGTGATGGTGTCGGTGCCGCCGTTGGTGATCTTGAAGCGCATGAACACCGTGTTGCCCAGCGGTCCCTGGCGTGCGAACTGGAACGCCGACTGCTCCACCTGGATGCCCAACGGCGGAGTGCTGCCGGCGCGGTTCACGTGGACCTCGCGGCTGGCGTCGTTGTAGACGCTCCACTCCATCTGGTCCCCGTAGAGCACCGGGGCGCCGGTGGCGTCCACCGGGGCGCCTTGTGCCCGCGCCGCGCCACTGCGCCAGCTGGCGTAGTCAGCCGTCGAAGTTTCGCCGCGGCGGATGGTGTAGGTCCGGAAGTCCGGGCTGTCGGTCTGCGATGCGCCATTGAGCATCGGGCCGGGAGCGTACTCCTGTGAGTATTCCCCCACCGCGACGCGCGTCTGGCCGTTGACCTGTCCCCCGACCCAGAGGCC
>JBKJUD010000466.1:0-5884 GCA_046590735.1 Candidatus Eiseniibacteriota bacterium
CGAGGATTCCCTTGATGATGTAGGACATCAGCGTGGCCTTGGGCGCGTCGAACTTGCGCACCGTGCTCCCGTCGGGCCGCGTGGAGTGCGTGCCGTTGATGCCCGGGTCCACCAGCCACACCGCGTTGCCGGCGTCGTCGACGAGGTACTTGCCGGACGGTCCGCCGTCCTCGGTCGTCTTGTGCCAGGTGCGGTAGCTGTGGCCGTCGTCCTTGGCCTGCACGCCCCTCAGCGATTCGCGTTCGGCCGGCAACGTGGACGGATCGACGTGCAGCCCCGCGGCTTCCACCTGCGCCACGGGCACGTACACCGTCGCCGCGTCATTGAGCTTGAGCAGGATTGGCCCGAGGATCAGCGCGGAGAACAGCGCGCCGATCAGGATCGCCATCTGCTGGTAGCGCGGCGTGCCGCCCACCAGGAACCCGGTCTTCAAGTCCTGCGAGGTGGAACCGCCATTGGACGCCGCGATGCACACGATCCCGCCGACGCTCAGCGCGGTGACGTAGTACGCGCCGCCGGTCCAGCCCACCAGCAGGAACACCAGGCAAGTGAACAGCAGCGTGGCGACGGTCATGCCGGAGATCGGGTTCGACGACGAGCCGATCTCACCGGTGAGTCGCGAGGACACGGTGACGAACAGGAAGCCCATGACCACGATCAGCACCGCGCCGAGCACGTTCATGTGCAGCGGCTTGGCGACGGTGATCGCGACGATCAGCGCGAGGATGCCGCCGAAGACGACGTTCATCGGGATGTCGAGGTCGGTGCGCAGAACGCGGACGCTTGCGTCGGCCTTCGCGCCGACGTCCCGCAAGCCTTCCTTGAGCCCGTGCCAGATCGTCGGCATCGCGCGGGCCAGCGAGATGATGCCGCCGGCCGCCACCGCACCGGCGCCGATGTAGAGGATGTAGGCGCCGCGGATCTGCCCCGGTGTCATTTCGGCGATGGCCTTGGTGCCAGGCGCCAGCGCGCCCGGGATCGCCGAGCCGAAGAACTTGATCATCGGAATGAGCACGAGGTAGGCGAGCACGCCGCCCGCGCACATGATCGAGGCGATGCGCGGCCCGATGATGTAGCCGACGCCGAGCAACTCCGGCGAGATCTCCGCCGACACCGAGCCGGCGGGCAGCACCGTGCGGAAGGTCTTCTCCGGCACGTCCTTCCACATGTGGAACGCCGACATCGCCGTCTTGTAGAGCAGCCCCAGCCCGAAGCCGGTGAAGATGGTGCGCGCGTTGATCGACTCGCCGCTGCCGGCCGCCGCCTCCGCCTTCGCCTCCGGCGAGGATGCGAGCTTCGACTCCTCGGACGCACCGGCCTTGAGCACCTCGGCGCACGCCGTGCCTTCCGGGTATTTGAGCAGCCCGTGCTGTTGAACGATCAGCGCGCGCCGCAGCGGCACCATCATGAGGATCCCGAGCAACCCGCCGAGCACGGCCACCAGCATCACGCGCGCGATCTCGAGGTTGAACCCCTGGATCATGTTCGCCGGCATCGTCACGCCCAGCCCGAAGGCGATCGACTCGCCGGCCGAGCCCGCGGTCTGCACGATGTTGTTCTCGAGGATGGTCGCGTCCTTGACGCCGATCTTCGAGGCGAGCCGGAAGAAGGTGATCGAGATCACCGCCACCGGGATCGACGCGCTCACCGTCAGCCCCACCTTCAGCACCAGGTAGAGCGACGAGGCGCCGAAGATCATCCCGAGGATGGTGCCGAGCACCACCGAGCGCAGCGAGAACTCCCGCAGCTGCGTCTCGGGCGCGATATAGGAAGCGAAGGGCACGTGGTGGCCATCGGCCGGACGGGATGCACTCATCAAGGGGTCCTCGGACTCGTGACCGGGCGGCGAGCCCGGAGGTGATGCGGGGACGGGCGACGCGAAGCTGAGGAGAGACCGTAGGCGGCCGTCCCGTGAGTGTCAACCGGCGAGGGGATGCCCGCCATGGCGTCCGCCGGCCCGCGTCCGCACCGGGCGCGGACCACTTCGTGCCGCGGAGGGCACACGACCCGACGATTTCTGAGCGGGATTCGGCGCGGCTAGGGCACGCCGTAGAGCGATTTCACGTGGCCCCATGTCGTCGGCTCCGCCGCGGTGGGCTGCTGGCAGGTGTGGCCGCCGCCGCCGCCGAGCGTCACCACGCCATTGCCAATGGTGGGGTAGTCGAGGAGGCTCACGACGTCGAGCAGCAACACCTGGTTCAGCGCGAAGCAGCCACCGCAGGGCGCGCAGGCGTCGGTTTGAAATTGCACTTCGAGGATGTTGCCGGCGGTGCACGATGTCATCCCGGAGTTGTTCGACCACGCGACGTGGAAATGGTTCGGTTCGTCCACGACGACGACCGGCACGGCGGTGCCGCGGTTCAGGTACGTGCACGTCGTGCCGCTGCTCGTACGGTAGACGGTGCCGATGTGCTCCATGCAGCCCGTCCCGCTCCCGACGGGCTCCCACGTGAGGTCGATCTCGGCGCCCCTGAACGAGAGGTTGCCGCTCCGGCTTACGCGGATGAACAGCCGATTGAGGGTGGCGCAGGCCGTATCGGTGACTTGGCCCGCGGAACTCCAGGTGAGTGAGGCGACGGCGCCGGCGTTACCGCCGGCGTGGGCGGGTGCGACGACGACGATCGACGTGACCAGGGTGAGCGACACGGAGAGGACGAAGCCGATGCCACGCATGGGAGGTCCTTTCTGGATGCGGCACGAAGTCGATTCTTGCCGCAGTGTGACCCGGTGATTCCGAACGGGAAACGCAGCATGCATGATGGTCGTCACACTTCCTGCATAAATCATACACCTCGTCACCACTGTGTCAACCCCGACCCCGCTTCGCACCGGCCGCTGTCCGTCGCGCATCCCATATCCTGAACCCCGTGCACACGCATTCCCCTGGAGGTCCCGCAGTGTCAGCCGATCGCCCCGTCAGCCGTCCCGTCGTTCGCCGCGTCACCGCCCGCCGTCAAGCCGAGGGCGCCGGCTTCATCGTCCGCCGTCCCTTCCCGGGTGCGCGGCAAGCGCAGGTCGATCCGTTCCTGCTGCTCGACGAGATGGGCCCCACCGAGTACGCGCCCGGCGCCGCGCTCGGGGCGCCCGATCACCCGCACCGCGGCTTCGAGACCGTCACCTATCTGCTCGCCGGCGAGATGGAGCACGCGGACTCCGCCGGCCATCGCGGCGCGCTCACCCCCGGCGACGTGCAGTGGATGACCGCCGGCTCCGGCGTGATCCACTCCGAGATGCCCTCGCGCCGCGTGCAGGCCGAGGGCGGCCGCGTGCACGGCTTCCAGGTGTGGGTGAACCTGCCGGCGGCGGACAAGATGATGGCGCCGCGCTACCAGGAAGTACCGGCGGCCGGGATCCCCGCGGCGCAGAGCGCCGACAGCCGCGCGCAGGTGAAGGTGATTGCCGGCGAGGCGCTCGGCGCGCGCGCCGTCATCGACACCCGCACGCCGATCGCTTTCCTCGACTGGACGCTGCAGCCCGGCGCCCGCGTCGCGCAGCCGCTGCGGGCCGACTACGCCGCGCTCGTCTACGTGTTCGCGGGCGCCGCGCTGGTTGCCGGCACGCTCGTCCCCGAGGGCGACATGGTCATCCTCGGCGCCGGTGAGGAAGTGCAACTCGGCGCGCCGCACGACGCGCCCGAGGACGCCCGGCTGCTCCTGCTCGCCGGCGTCCCGCTCAACGAACCGATGGCGCGCTACGGCCCGTTCGTCATGAACACCGACGAGGAGATCGACCAGGCGATCCAGGACTATCAGTCGGGGCGGTTCGGGGTGATCGAACGCGCGCGGGGGTAGGGGCACGCACGGGGCTACCGAAGATGAGCGGTGTGCTACGGCAAGACGAGGATTCGCCGGGTGAAATCAGTCTCCCCAGCGGTGACACGCAGCAGATACAGCCCTGCCGGTGCACGGTCGGGATCCCAGCGCAGGCGGTGTTCGCCGACGCCGAGCGCTCCGTTCGCCAGCCGAGCGAGGTGGCGGCCGCCAATGTCGTACATGTCGGCTCGGACACGCGCCGGCCGGGGCAACACGACAATGAACGCGAACGGGCCGGCCGGAGAGGAGGGCGGCACGGTGCGAACCGCGAGCGATTCATGCGTCTCGGGGGTCCGGTCGCCGCTGCGCGCTGAGGTTCCCGCGTCGATGACGAATGACGCATCTGACGCGTCCGCCCCGGAGACACCATCGACGTCGAACGCGACGACGCGCACGCGTGCGCTGGAGGTGGTGACCACGGGCACGTGCCATCGCAGACTGGTGGCGTCGGGCGCGAGACGGGACGCCAGAGCCGTGGGATAGGTGAGACCGCCGTCCTCGGAGAGCAGCACGTCGAGATGTTCGATGGGCGAATCCCCGGCCACGGCGCTCCATGCGGCAGTCGCGGAGTCGCCGGCGTCGTACAGTTCCCCGCCGTTGGGCGCCAGAACCGTCGGTTGGGGAGGGGTCGCGATCCGGATGGCATTCACAAGGCTGCCCAAGCCGCCGGTTGGGTCTTGCACGGTGATCGTGCGTGTGCCGGACGGCACGCCCGAGAGGTCGAACGTCGAGCGAAGGTCGCCCGAACTGATGAACGCCACCGCGGTAGCGTAGACCGTCGACTGGGTGTCGTTGGACAGCCACACCGTCGCGCCTGGCTCGAACTGATGACCCTTCACTTCCACCACCGTCACAGACCCGCGCCCAAGCACGGCCGGTGATACGGCGTCCACGGCCGGCGTATTCCGCAGGTGATTCCAGGTCAGGCCGAGCGCGCCATCGAACGCATTGCCGGTGCCAGACGCCCCGCCATACGCGATCATGCGATCGACGACCGGATCGTACACGGCCGCATGAAAGGAGCGCGGCGGGGCAGGTGCGCCACCGGGCGCGAGTTGCGACCACGCCGGCGTCCCCGCGAATGTCAGGGCCCACGTATCGGAGAGGGCGTACAGGCTCGTGCCCCCATAGATCACCATGCGATCGCGGCTGCTGTCGTACACGGCACTGTGTCCGGAGCGGGCCGGCGGCGGCGCGCCGAGAGGGGCGAGTTGCGACCACGTCCCATTGCCACTCAAACTCAACTGCCACACATCGTTTCGAACACCCGGATTGCCGGGCGCGGATCCTCCGAAGAGGATGAGCCGGTTTCTCGCCGGATCCGCGATCGCGGTCGCCAGGTGCCGGGTGCCCGGCGTCGGCCCGCTCGCTGCCAACTTCGTCCAGCGGGAGGATGCACCGAGATCGAAAGCCCACGTGTCGTCGAGAACGCTCGAGGTCCCCGCGCCACAGGTCACGACCATGCGGTTTCCGACCGGGTCGTAGATTGCGGCCTGTCCCCATCGGGCGGGGAACTCTGTAGTCGAGTACGCCAAGCGAGTCCACGCGGGCGTGCCGGTCAGCGACAACGCCCAGACGTCGTTGGTGGGCTGCCACGTCCACGAAGTCACGCCGCCGAAGAGGATCATCCGTTGACGCAGTGGATCGTAGACCGCGGACGCGCTGGCCCGGGTCCCCGGACCGCCCGGCACGGCCAGCAAGGACCACCGGGGTTCGCCCGTCAACGAGAGCGACCATAGCTCCGCGTAGAGCGTGGCGTAGGGCAGGCCCTGTCCGCCGTAAACCAGCATCCGATCGTTCACTGAATCGCGCATCGCCGCGGGGTACAGGCGCGCTACGGGCTCATCCTGTTCGGCGGACAGCATCATCCAGCTGGACGATGCGGCGAGCGGGAGAGCCCACGCGTCATTCAAATAGGCGGGCAGATTGAATCCGCACGCGATCACCAGCCGATCGCGCCGTTTGTCTATGGCGGCACCGTGGGAGAATCGGCCGAGGGGCAGGTTGCCGGAGACCGTCAGCTGACTCCACACCGGCGTCGGGCCGCCGCGGGTGGGCGGCCACGTGTCCCC
>JBKJUD010000221.1:0-8655 GCA_046590735.1 Candidatus Eiseniibacteriota bacterium
CCCGGCCCGCTCTCGGTGCACCCGCCAAGCCAACGGTCCCCGCCGAGAGACTTCGTATCGCCGCGGTGGGCGAAGGACCGGCCCTCGAAGGGCGAATCGTCGGACCTCGACCTGAGCGAGGATCAGCGCGTCAGAGAGTAGGAGGGAGTTTTCGGCGCTGGTGTGGGTCGAGGTGGCGGTGCATCCCGACGCGCTCTTCGTGACCGGACGCATCGCGGCCGGCGCGTCGGACGCGGACACGCAGGCCGCCCGCATGGCGGCGTGGCTGCCGGAACGCGTGGCCGCGGTGTACCGCGCCGCCGGGTACACCGGGCCGTGGACGCTTGTTCCTGCGGTGACCACGGACCTGGACGCCGGGCCGCTGTCGCAGGCCGAGGCCGGCATCCGACGCTTCTCCGACGACCAGCCGATCACCTGTGGCTACGCCTACGGCACGGCGGCGACCGGGCACATGCCGCCGGTGGTCTTCGACGTGCGGCGGCTGCGCAGGGCGCTCGAGGCTCTGCGGCGCGCCGACGCCGAACGGTTCGGGCCGGACGGCAAGGTACTCGTGCGGCTGCGCGAGCGGGACGGCGCGCCAATGACATCTGTCCGCGGCGCGCCGGTCGATCTTGCGATGCGGAGTCTGCGGCCCGGCGCCCCGGAAAATCCCGATGTGCGACAAGTTGTCGCGAAGTGCCCTTCACCTGCCGCCGACAGCCGGGTACGCTGTCCGGCGCCACCCTCTTCCGGAGATCCGCCATGCCCTTTCGCCTCGCCGTCATTCTCGGCACCGTTCGTCACGAACGCATCGGCCTCCGCGTCGCGCGCTACGCCGTCGCGCAATTGCAGGCGCGCGGCCACGAGGTCACGCTTGTCGACCCGGTCGAATTCGCGCTGCCGCTGCTCGACCGGATGTACAAGGAATACGATCACGCTCAGGCGCCGCCGTTGCTCGAGCGACTCGCCGGCATCATGCGCGACGCCGACGGCTACGTGGTCGTCAGCGCCGAGTACAACCACTCCGTGCCGCCGGCTCTGTCGAACCTGCTCGATCATTTTCTCGAGGAATACTTCTACAAGCCCTCGGCGATCGTGTGCTACTCGGTCGGCGCCTTCGGCGGCGTGCGCGCGGCGATGCAGTTGCGGGTGATGCTCGCCGAGATGGGGATGTCGAGCATTCCGTCGCTGCTGCCGTGCCCGAAGGCGCAGGAGATGTTCACTGAGCACGGCGTCCCCGCCGGCGCCCGGCCGGGTAAGGCGGGGGACAGCTTCTTCGACGAGTTCGAGTGGTACTGCGGCGCGCTGCAGGCCGCACGCACGGCCGGCGTGCCGCAGTGACGATCGCGCCAAGCGATGACCGGCGCCGCGCGCGACATCGGGCCAACCTCTCAAACGGCAAGGACCCCCGGGCGCAGGGCGCACCGCGGGGGCCGATGGTCACACTCGTCGCGTCAGGTTACCGATAGAGCGACTTCAGCGTGCCCCAGGTTCCGTGCTCGACCGGGGTCGAGCAGTACACCGGGCTGTAGAACGTGCAGTTGTTGAGGAAGACGGCGGGGTTCAGCACCGACTGGTTGGCGGAGAAGCCATCGTTCGACTCGAAGCAGCCCACACAGTAGATCACCGTGAAGGGGCCACAGCCGTTCGAGGGCATGGTGAACTGGAACGAGTACTGCCCGGGATTGCTGCCGCGGGTCGCCGCCACGAACACCGAGCCGGACGTCTGGCTGCGGATCTCGATGTAGATGGTGGCGTCGGTCCCGCCCCCGGCGCAGTCGGTGGCGTTGGTGAGGTTGATGGTGTAGGTCTTGCCCTGCTCGATGTACCAGTCTTCGGTGGTGCCGACGACGACCGGCCCAGCGCTGCACCCGGCGCCGCTCGGACGGGCGTTCGGTACGACGCTTTCGATCTTGCCAGTGCCGGGCAATGTGCCGAACGCGAGGGTGGGCACGAGGGCCGTCAGGCCGACGGCGAGTGCCGCAAGGCGTAAGCGATGGGTCATGGTGATGCTCCTTCCGCGAGCGATGGTCTGGGGATGCCTGGCTGCTGTGAGTCTAGCAGATCAGTTGCGTCTGGTCCGTGTCGCACTGCGCGAACGGACCTCCGGGACTCGTTAGCCGTTGAGCCACGCCAGGATTTCGGCCAGCGCGTCCGGGAACGAGAGGGACATCCCAGCGTTCCAGGCCGCCGTGAACGCTTCTTCGCCTGTCGGTTGTGTGGATGCCGCGCGGTGGGCGTCGTGGGCGGCCTGCTCGGCGGGCATGAGCGCCATGCCGGTGTCCTGCCGCAGCGCGGCCGCGGCGCCGAGGAAGCGCGCGGCCCGCGCGGGCTCGCCCAGCCGCCCCGCCAGGTAGCCGCTGTACTCGAGCGTCCACGCGCCGGATCCCCGGCCCCCGCCTTCCCGCAACAGCGCCGCGCTAGCCGCCAGCGCGCGCCGGGCCGCCGCGTCGTCGTCGACCTGCATGCACGCCCAGCCGAGGTTGTGGAGGGCCGCGGCGCGATACTCGCGGTCTCCCACCTCCTCGAACACGGCGGCGGATTCCTCGAACAGCGTGCGCGCGGCGGCGTAGTCCTCGCGCAGGAGCGCCACGTCGCCCAGGTTGTTGAGGCTGGCGGCCGTGCTCGGCCGGTCGCCGATCTCGCGCGAGATGGCCAGCGCCTGGCCGTAGAACTCCTGCGCCTCCTGCAACTCCTCGGCCGATCCCGAGCCGCACCGCGCTACCGTCGCCAAGCCGCTGAGCGCGGCGGAGAGCCCGCGCTGCTCGCCGACGCCGCGGAACACTTCGAGCGACTCGAGAAACACGGTGCGCGCCGCCACGAAATCGGCCTGCCGCACGCTCAGCCATCCGATGCCGTACAGCGCCCGGGCGCGCGGTATCGTGGGCGCCTCGGCGCCCGGACGGTCGAGGGCGGTGCGCAGTTCGCGCCGTCCGATGGTGGAGTAGCCACGAATGTCCCACCACACGCGCAGCGCGGCAGCCAGGCGCAGCGCCTTCTGCGCGCCATCCTCGGCCGACGCGCAGGTGCCGAGCGCTTCCAGCATGTTCTCGTGTTCGGCCTCGAGCCGTCGCACCCACGCCGGCTGTTCCGGGCTCCACAGCTTCCAGTAGGCGGTCTCGGCCAGGTCGAGGAAGTGATCGAGGTGCCGCACACGCGCGGCGTCCAGCTGGCCCGACTCGGCGGCGCACTCGGTGGCGTACTGACGCACGCTCTCGAGGAACCGGTAGCGCACGCCGTCGTCCTCGCCGCGATCGACGACCACCAGCGACTTGTCGACCAGGCGGGTGAGCATGTCGAGGACGTCGAATTCGTCGGCGTCCTCGCCGGCCAGCGCGGTGGCGGCCTCCATCGTCCAGCCGCCGGAGCACGCGGAGAGCGCGTGAAGCAAGTGGCGCTCGGGCATGGCGAGCTGGTCGTAGCTCCATTGCAGCGTCGCCCGCAGCGTTTGGTGGCGCGGCAGCGCGGTGCGGCTTCCCCCGGTCAACAGACGGAAGCGGTCTTCGAGCTTCGCGCGGATCTGCTCGAGCGTCAGCACCTTCACTCGCGCCGCGGCCAGTTCCAGCGCCAGCGGGATGCCATCGAGGCGCCGGCAGATCTCTCCCACCGTCGGCACGCTCGCCTCGGTGAGCGCGAACCCGGGCACCACGAGCCGCGCGCGCGCGACGAACAGTTGCACCGCCTCGCAGGCGGACGCGCTGGCGAGCGTGAGCGGCGCGCCGCGCGGCGGCAGGCCGAGCGTGGGCACTGCCTGCACGCGTTCGCCACGCACGCCGAGCGGTTCGCGGCTGGTGGCGAGGAGCCGCAGCTGCGGGCAGGCGTCCATCAGGCGCTCGACCAGCGCGATGCAGGCGGCGAGCAGGTGCTCGCAGTTGTCGAGGAGGACCAGCGCCTGCCGGTCGCGCAGGAAGGTCAGGGCGCGCTCGGCGGAGGATTGGCCGTGTTCGCTCGAGAGCCCGAGCGACGCGGCCAGCACGTCGGGCACACGATCGGCATCGGACACCGACGCGAGGTCCACGAACCAGATGCCGTCCGGCGCGATCGGCGGCGCGGCCTCGAGCGCCGTCGCCGCCACGCGCAGCGCCAGGCGCGTTTTGCCGCACCCGCCCATGCCGGTGAGCGTGAGCAAGCCCGGCGCGGCGAGGGACGCCACGGCCCGCGCCAGTTCCTCGTCGCGGCCGATGAAACTGGTCGCATCGCGCGGCAGGTTATGCGGGATGCAGGTGGTCGTCGTCGTCGCCACGGCGGTGCGTGTCCCGCCGAGCAGCGCGGAGGCGCCGCTGAAGTCGGTGCACGCCGCCTTGACCGCCGCCATGTCGGCCGGCCGCGCGGCGACGTCCTTGGCCAGCATCGTGGCGAGCAGCGGCGCGACCCAGGGTGGCGTGCCCGCCGGCAGCAGCGACCAGTCGGGTTCCTGCGTGAGGATCTGGGTGGCGATGGACAGCAGGCTCGGCCCGTCGAAGGTGCGGCTCCCGGTGAGGCATTCGTAGAACACGCACCCCAGCGAGAAGACGTCGGTGCGGGCGTCCTGCGGCGTGCCGAGCACCTGTTCGGGACTCATGTAGCCGGGCGTGCCGCTCACCTCGCTGGTCGGTGAACCGCCGGACGCCGGCGGCGCCATCAGGGTGGGCGCCATCAGGGTGGGGGCGAGCAGCGTCGGCGCGACGGCGCTCATCGCCGGCTCCTCGCGCCGCGCGAGGCCGAAGTCGAGCACCTTTACCCATCCACTGGGCGCCACCATGATGTTGGCCGGCTTCAGATCGCGATGAATCACGCCGCGCCGGTGCGCGGCGGCCAGCGCGTCGGCGACCTGGGTGACCAGCGCGAGCGTCTCGGCCAGCGGCATCGCGCCGCGCCGCAGCCGTTCCGAGAGAGGCACACCCTCGACCAGTTCCAGCACGATGTAGTGGTCGCCGTCGCCGGTGAGGCCCAGTCCGTGGATGGTGGCGATGTGCGGGTGATTCAGCGCGGCGAGGAGCTTGGCCTCGCGCTCGAAATTCGCGAGTTGGTCGGGGTCGCGCGCGACGGCATCGGGCAGGGTCTTGAGCGCCACATCGCGATCGAGGCGGGTGTCGTGCGCGCGCCACACCTGCCCCATGCCCCCGGCGCCGATGCGCCCGGTGACCTGGTAAACGCCCACGCCTTGTCCTTCGACCAGTCCCATGCGGCAAGCCTAGCTGATGCGCCGGCGGCGCGGGAAGAAACCGGGCGGCGCAGCCGGCTATCCGAAGTGGAAACGGGCGAGACGCTTGGCGACGTACAGCCCGGCGCCGGTCCCGACGGTGCTCACCACGAACGCGCACCACACCCCCGCGACCGCCCCGAGTTTCCAGCCCAGCCAACTTCCAAGGGTTGCCCCGATGACGCCGCACATGCGCTCCATGCGCATTGTATCGGCACGCCGGGTCGCGGGGAAAACACGAAGGCCCCGCCGGGCGAACCGGCGGGGCCTCGTGACCACGCGACGCGTGAGCGCCGCGAACGTTCTAGCGGTACAGTGACTTCAGCTTGCCCCAGGTGCTGGGCTCAGCCGCAGTCGCGGTGCAGCCGGGGTTGGGCGGCGACGACTGGTTCCGCGGCACCGGGTTGGTGACGACGGCAAAGTCGGTCGAGTTGTTGTTGGCGTCCACCGTACCGCCACCGTTGCGCACGGCGCCGGTGGTCACCGACAGAGTCGCGACCGCGGTGCCCTCGGCACAGCTGCCCGTACCATACGCGACCTTGTCGACCAACGTCCCCGCCAGCTCCGAGCCGCAGGCGGTGTTCGCGTTCAGCGCGTTGAAGAGCGCCACCTTGCCGTTGCTGCCACTCAGGTTGGTCGTTCCGGTGAAGTCAGCCGGGATCGGCAGGTTGGTGCCGCCGGTCGCGAGCGCCATTCCGACGAGCACGTAGGTACACGGCTGGATGATGGTCCTGGGGTCGCCGACCGGGAAGACAAGGTAGTTGCCGGTCGCGCTACCCCAGTTGCCGGTTGCCGAACCGTACTCGACAGCCCAGCCGGCGATATCGATCGGCGTGCTCGACGAGTTGAAAAGCTCCACGTAGTCCTGATTGTAGGTTGCCGTCGAGCTGATACTGCCGCCACCGCCATAGACCTGGCTGATCTTCATTCCCGCCGCGGACGAAACGGACGCGACGCAGATCAAGGCCGAGGCCACGAGAAGTCCGCTAGCAAGCGCCTTCATATGTGTAGTCCCTCGTTGGATGTTGTTGAAGAGCATGATGCGATCCCAGGGCGGGACACATCGGAGGATGATCCTGGACCGACGCCGCCAATCCACCGGCGAGGGTGCATGGCGTGGCCTGGCGAGCGAGGACGTACGAGATGGTTCACCGTCGCCGGGTCATTGAGCTGACGTCATCATGTCATGTTTCCGCGCTGAATGGAAGCGGGAGGTTGGGGAGGCCGAGTGTGCGGGGTTGCCGCGCAAGCCGTGGGCAGAGGCAGCTCTCGGTCGGCCTGCGGGCGGAATCGGCTCGTACATAAATGACTGCACAGTAAGTAATTTCGACGCCCCGGACCTCAGCCCCTTGACGGGTGGGCATCACAGGGTCAACTATCCCGCCCGCGACAGTGCCCTCCTCCCCACCTCGCCTGCGTGCCGTCCGCCACTCCCCATGCCACACGCGGGACTTGTCGCTTCACTCTCCCAGTACGACCGAGTAGCTCCCCACTGCCTCGGAGGTATTTGATGTTCACCCCCACGAATTTCCGCCCGCGTCCACCGTTGCCAGCGGCATCCGGCGCCTTCACCAGTCTCGCCACCCTTCGCCGCACACGGATGTTCCGTGCGTTCGCCTGGATGTACCTGCTCGTGCTCCTCGTCGGGACGCCCGCGCCGCGTGTCGCGCACGCCGATGGAGGATTCGCCTACTCGCCGTGGAATTACGTGTCCACGCCGGGCAACAACCCGCTGCCGTGGCTCTCGTGCAACACGACGCCTCTCACCTGCGGCGTCGGGGCGCCGGCCACGCAGAGCATCATGGACCTGCACTGCAACTGGCACTGCACGAAGGCCAACCCGTTCTTCTGCCAGACCACCAATATCTGCGACGGTTCCAACGCCACCGAGGACGACTGGGGCGAAGACTTCGTCGCCTTCCACCGCCAGCTGCTGCTCGATTATGAGTTGTGGCGCAAGGCGCTCGCCGGGCCGCGCATCCAGCCCTTCGACGCCGAACCCACCGGCGTGATCCCGGGAGACGACGAGAACACCACGTCGAACTTCACCAAGTGTTCGCTCGGCCCGGTCAACGCGATCACCCGCAGCTCCGGCGTGCTGTGTGCGACCTGCCAGTTGCTGCCCACCTGCCTGACCGGCGATGCCAACCTCGCGCTGCTGCCGAACCTGGGCGCGCTGGGCTCCGAGATGATGTGCAGCAACTACCACAACCAGAGCCACATCGGAATCGGTAACGCGCGCAACACGTCGACGTTCACCTGCAATGACTTCTACAGCTTCCGGCTCGCGCTGCGCGACCCAGCGTTCTGGGCCAGCCACCAGCACATCGACGACGTCGCGCGCGACTGGCAGCGGCTGCAGGCGGCGGACGTCGCAATCGTGATCGACCAGTCCGGGAGCATGAACGACAACTGCCCGGCGGGCAGCAACGTCGACTGCGCGCCCAGCGACATCAACGCCACGCCCTGCAAGTTGAGCGACGCCCGCAACGCCGCCCGCATGTTCGCGGACCTGCTGCAGGACGACCGCCCGGGCTCGACCGACGAGCACCGGCTGGGCCTGGTGGCGTTCTCCAACGCAGCGGTCACCGCGGTGCCGCTTACCACGGTGGCCGGCATCGTGGGGGACCCCAACAACCAGAGCGACTCCGCCTTCGACACCGCGCTCAACAACCTCACCGCGTGCGGCGGCACCGGCATCGGCCGCGCCCTGCAGGTCGCGGACTCGCTGATCACCGCCGGGAGCAACCCGCACAAGGCGATCCTGCTGTTGACGGACGGCCTCGAGAACGTCGCGCCGCTGATCGCGAGCGTCGAGGCCTCGATCGGGCCGGAGGTGGTCGTGTGCGCGATCGGCTACGGCACCGACTGGGCCGACAATGAAGACGCCCTGCGCAATCTGTGCGAAGCACACGGCGGTGTGTTCATCGCCGACCCCGATCTCAGCCTCAGCGGCATCTCCCTCGAGAAGTACTTCGTCGACTGCTTCGGGCAGATCTACGACTCGGCGATTTCCGAGGACCCGCTGTCGTCGATCCCGGCGACGCTCGCATCGGGCACGCCGATATCGATCGCGGTGTGCGGATCGGACTCGAAGCTTTCGGTGGTCGATGGCTACGACATCGGGGGCGGGCTGGCCGGCCAGGACCTGAAGCTGGTGGTGTCGACGCCGGGCAACAACCTGGTGCGCTACCCCGACACCGGCGTCGAGGCGAGCGCCGGCCGCAACTGGGACTTCGGCCACATCGCGCTGCCCTACCGCGGCGAGGGCGCAGGCACGTGGACGGCGCAGCTCGTGCGGCCGCAGCGGGTGTACACCCACGGCTTCACCACCGACGCATTCGTCGACCGCACCGCGGGGCAGAACCTGGTGCGCAACGAAATGCACCGGTTGTTTCCGCGCGGGATGAGCAGCGTGCTCTATTACGAGGACGGCAACAAGGCCGGGTGGTCGTCGTACAAGGACGCGCTGGAGGCGGAGAAGACATCGGGGG
>JBKJUD010000250.1:0-9443 GCA_046590735.1 Candidatus Eiseniibacteriota bacterium
GTCACTCGGGCACCGGCGAGCCCGCGCCGCCTGCCGGGCACAATGGACGCTGCGGCCGGCCCGGCAGGCCGCTATACTTTCGGCCCCCACGCCACGCTGGGGGAAATCGCCGTCCCCGCCGATAACCATTCCTCAGGTTCAGGCACTCGGTACCGCCCGCCAGGGAGAGATGGGTGAAGCAGATTCGCCAGTTCTACAAGGACGGCTCGCTGGAGTCGAAGGACGTGCCGGTGCAGACGCTCGGCGGCGGTGAGGTCCTCGTGCGTTCGCACTATTCGTTCGTGAGCGTCGGCACCGAGAAGATGAAGGTCTCCCAGGCGCGCATGAGCCTGGTCGAGAAGGCCAAGGAACGCCCCGACCAGGTCAAGCAGGTGCTGCAGACGCTGCGCGACCAGGGCGTGCTGCCCACCTACCGCAAGGTCACCGAGAAGCTGAAGTCGCCGAGCCCGCTGGGCTATGCAGTCGCCGGCGTGGTCGTGGAACTCGGCTCGCGCGTCGAGGACCTGCGCGTCGGGCAGCGGGTCGCGGCGATCGGCGAGGCGGTGGCGACGCATGCCGAGTACAACGCGGTGCCGCGCAACATGGTGGTGCCGGTGCCCGACAGCGTCAGCCTCGAGCACGCCAGCGCCACCGCGATCGGCTCGATCGTGCTGCAGGGCATCCGCCAGGCCAAGCTGGAACTCGGCGAGACCGTCGGCGTCATCGGCCTGGGATTGCTCGGGCAATTCTGCGTGCAGCTGGCGCGCGCCAACGGCTGTCGCGTCGTCGGCGTGGACCTCGATCCCTCGAAGTGCGAGCTCGCGTTGCTCAACGGCGCGGACGCGGCTTCCTCACCCGACACCGACGAGGCGCTCTACCATGCGCTGCGGGTGAGCGGCGGGCGCGGCGTGGACGCAGTGCTGCTGACGGCCTCCACCAAGTCCAACGACCCGATCGAGTTGGGCCTCGCCATGCTGCGCGATCGCGGCCGCATCGTCTGCCTGGGCAACACGCACATCGAGCTGGACTGGCGGCAGTTCTTCGCCAAGGAAGCGACGTTCCTGTTCAGCCGCGCGATGGGGCCGGGCTCCGGCGATGCCGACTACGAGCGCCGTGGCAACGACTACCCGATCGGCCAGGTGCGCTGGACGCAGAACCGCAACATGGAATGCTTCGTCGACCTCATCGCGCAGAAGCGGATCGACCTGTCGCGGCTGATCACGCACCGCTTCCCGTTCAGCGAGGCGAATACCGTGTTCGACGGCATCACCGATGGCACGCTGGCGCACGCGGTGGGCATCGTGTTCGAGTACCCGCAGGCGGAGGAGGTCGCGCCCGGCGACGCGGCGCGATTGCAGACGTTCGACGGCGCGCGCACGCCCGGCGCCGTGCGCCTCGGGTTGATCGGCGCGGGCAATTACGCGAAGTCGATGCTGCTGCCGCACCTGCCGGACCTGCCGGGCGTCACGCTCGAGGGCATCTGCACGTCGAAAGGGATGAACGCCGAATCGCTGGCGCAACGCTTCCGCATGCGCCTGGCCACCACCGACGCGGCGCAGCTCATCGCCGATCCCGGCGTCAATGCGCTGATGGTGGCGACGCGGCACGACAGCCACGCGGCGTACGCGCGCGACGCGATCGCCGCCGGGAAGCATGTGTACGTCGAGAAGCCGCTGGCGATGACGCAGGCACAACTCGACGACATCACCGACGCCCTCGCCGCGCGCCGTCACGCCAACGGCGGCGAGGTGCCGACGCTGTGGCTCGGGCACAACCGCCGCTTCGCGCCGCTGACGCGCGAGATTACCGCACACTTCGCCGGCGTGGGCGCACGCCAGATCCACATCATGGTGCATTCGGGCAGCGTCCCCGGCGATTCGTGGTATCAGGATCCGTCCGAGGGTGGCGGCATGCTCTTCGGCGACGTCTGCCACTACATCGATCTGGCGTCCTGGCTCGCCGGCAGCATGCCGGTGGAAGTGCAGGCGCTGGCAACGCCCGATGTCAGTCACCGCGAGGAGAGCTGGGCGATCCAGTTGCGCTACGCCAGCGGCGGCATCGCCAGCGTGCACTACGTCTGCGGGTCGTCCACCGGTTTCGATCACGATGTCATCGAGGTGCTCGGCGGCGGCCGCGCGGCGCGCATGGCCAACTTCATGAAGCTGTCGCTGGTGGGCGGTGCGGCGAAGAAGAAGTCGTCGCAGAAGCTGCAGCCGGATCTCGGACAGAAGGCGATGCTCGAGGAAATGGCGCGGCAGTTCGCCCGCACCCCCGGCACGCCGGACTACACAGACAGCTTCGTGGTCGCCGCGCAGACCCTGCTGGCGGCGCATCGTTCGATCCTCGAGCGGCGTGTGGTCACCCTCGAGCCGACGTTCCCGTTCCGCCCGGTGTGATCCGGCCCGCGCTCGAGCCGTTGGAAACCGCGTTGCGCGCCGCCGTGCGCGCCGCGCTCCCGGGCGATGGGAAACCCGCGGGCATCTTCCTGACCTCGGGCCCGGCCTCCGGTGTATTGCTGGCGATGGCCCGCGCGGAGACCCTCGCCCCGCTGTACACCTACCTGCTTCGCTTCGACGAGAGCACGCCGTCCTCCGATTTCGCCTACGCGGCGCGCCTCGCGCGGCACTTCGGCGCGACGCACCAGGAGATCATGGTGCCGGCACGCGCGGTGGCGGCGGCGTTGCCGTACATCATCGCGTCAACCAGCACAGGGCTGTTCGATTCGCGCACGGTGGCCGCGGCGCTGCTCGGGCTGTACGCGTCGCGCGATGCCGCGCACTGGATTGTGGGGGCGGGGGCGTTGGCGCCCGACACCCGCCCGCTCGCCGAGCCGGGTGCGACGATCGGCGAGATCCTCGACGAGGATCTCGACATCCCGCACTTGAAAATGGGCGCGTATCGTTCCGCCGAGGACGCCGTCGATCCGCACCGGCGCGACGCGCGCGTGCGGGCGTGGCGGGCGGTGGCGCAGACGCACGACGCACAACTCGCGCTACCGTGCATCGACCCGGCGGTCGATCCGCATTGGCCATCGTCGCGCGCGCGGGCGATCCGCGCGCTGGCCGCGCGCTGGCTGCCCGGCGAGGTGGCGCGCCGCGCGCCGGAGCCGGTCGACGTGCCGATCCGCGCGTGGTTGTGCGCGGCGCTGGAGCGGCCCGAGTGGCAGGTGTGGGCCGAGGCGTTCTGCAAGACCGGCAGCGAGGCCTACGCCGCGGTGCGCGACCCGGCGCACGCGCCGGCGGAGTCCGTGGTGATGGCGTGGCACCTGGTCTGCCTGATCCTGCGGAACCGCCACGCGGAAAATCGCGACGTCACCTGGAGCACGCCGCCGGAGTTGCCGATCGCGCGCTCCGTGATGCCGTCGCCGTCGACTGCGCCGCGGCTGCCCGCCGCCGCCGTCGCCGCGACGCGCGACAAGAAGCGGTCCCGCCCGCTGGTGCTGATCGTCGGCCCGCTGCCGCCGCCCCTGGGCGGAGTGCAGATCGCCAACGAGTTGCTGCTGCTGTCCTCGCTCGCCGACGAGGTCGATTTCCACGTCGTTGACACCTCGAAGAAGCGCCTGCGGTGGGCAGTGGAGGCGCCGTCGTGGCGCACGCCGTTCGATCTTGCGCGGCACGCCGCCGTGCTCGCGCGCGACTTGGTGCGGCTGCGCCCGGACGCTGTCTACGTGCACGCCGCCGCCGGCTACTCGCTGGCGCGCGACTTCGTGATGATGGCGCTGGCGCGCGCGACCGGTGCCCCGGTCGTGTGCCACTACCACGGCACCGTGCACACCCACTTTCCGTCGCCGCAGACCGCGACGGGACGGTTGCTCGGTCGCACGATGATGAGCCCGGCGTCGCGAATCATCTGCCTGGGGCCGTCGTACCGCGACGCGTTCGCCACCGCGTGGGGCCGGGAGAATCTCACCGTCGTCCCGAACCTCGCCGAGGCCGCGACGTACGCCGGCCTCACCAACGATTCCCACGCCACGTGGCTGGCGCCCGGCGAGAAGGGCGTGCTGTTCGTCGGACGGTTGTCGGCGCCGAAGGGCCTCTGGGACCTGCTGGCGGCGGCGCCGTCGATCCTTGCGCGGCATCCCACCACGCGGTTCCTGTTGATGGGACTGGCGGAGACCGCGGAGAAGGAAGCGCCACTGCGCACGCACGTGCGCGACGCGGGACTCGCGGAGCGCGTCACCTTCCTCGGCTCGATGCAGGGTGCGACGAAGGCGCTCGCGTACACCACTGCGCATGTGCTGGCGCTGCCGTCGTGGACGGAGGCCTTCCCGCTCGTCATCCCGGAAGCGATGGCGGCGGGGCTGCCGATGGTGGTGACGGACGTCGGCTGCATTCCCGACTACGTGAAGGATGGCGAGGACGGCTTCCTGATTCCGCCCCGCGATCCCGCGGCACTCGCCACCAGGGTCAACGCGTTGCTGGACGACGAGAGTGCGCGCCAGTGCATGGCCGCGCACGTGCGGGCACGGGGGGTCGCCGAGTTCGACGTGGAGGCGGGTGCGGCGATCGTGCGCGGCGTGTTGGCGTCGGTGATTCCGGCGCTGTGCGCGTCGGACTGACGGCGCAGGCTTTCGGTCAGCGGGCGGCGAGGCCGCAGGGAATGTCGAACCCCAAGTCACCCCACCCAACGTAATACAACGGCGCCCAGCGTCCGCTCTTGCCGGGGCACTGCGTCTCGTCCGGCCCGGCGAGGATCTGGCAGAGGCCGGCCGTCGGCCGGAATTCGAGCACGTACGACACGCCGGCCGTCACCGGCGGCGCCGCGATGAACACGAACCGTCCGGGCGTCGCGCTGAAGGGCGTGACCGTCAGGCTGGTGGGTTGCGAGGTGGCGAGCAAGGTCCCGGGGAAGCCGTTGCCGTCGTCGGTGAACAGCTCCGCGACGATGGTCGGGTGGGTGGTCTGATAGTTCCACACGGTGAACCACGCCACGGCCGCGGCCGGCGTGCCGCTGGCGTCGGCGACGAAACTCTGGCAGGCCCGGTCGTCGTAGCGCGAGTCGAAGGAGACCGCCACCGTCATGGCCGAAGTCTGGCACCGAGTCAGGGTCGTCGGGGCGAGCAGTTCGGCGCCGGTTGCCTGCAGCGCGCGGGGCAACTGGAGGACCGGCGCGGGCCCGGCGGTCGCGAGCGATGCCACGCTCAGGGAGACGACGGCAAGGCTGCTCGAGATCAGGCGAACGCGCATCGCACGCAACATGGGACGCTCCAAGGCTGGGGTGGTGGGCGATCGAGCCGCGTGCGGGATGACGCACGCATCGCCCCCAGCATGACAGGAAGCTCAGCGGCAGTCATCCTTCCGGTGCCGTTCCGCGGCCGAAAATTCCTCGCGAGCGGGGTCTGGCATCTCGTAGGCGCCCGCCGCCGGGCGGAACGCGCGGAGGATCTCGCGTGGCCGCCGCAGGCCGCCCGGCCCGGGTGCCGGGCGCGTCATCGCCATCCACTCGCGGTACAACTCCATCGAGCGGGTGGTGTCGACGAACACGTCGCCGTACCGATCGCCGGCGGGCGCGCGTTCGACGCGGACCTTCTGGTGCCAGCAGTGCTGGCCGCTGACCGGATCGGGGTGCACCGGGAAGGTGAGGTTCTGGTGCACGCCGGATTCCGCCCACCAGATCAGCGCGCTGTCGGGATCGGCGGAGGCGAAGGGTTTGACGCCCTCGGTGTAGCGCAGGAAGAACTGGCCGGGCTGCGGCGCGCTGATCGCCGCAACAGCGGTGGACCAGCGCTCGCCGCCTTCCTTTGCCAGGCGCCAACGTCCCAAGTGATGCGAACAGGCGACCACGCCGGGCCGGATGCCCTCGGTCACCCACACGCGGTTGACGTAGTAGCCGATCTCGGTGCTGACCCGAATGAGATCGTCGTTCGCCACGCCCAGGCGCTCGGCGTCGACCGGGTGAATCCACACCGGGTTCGCGTGCGAGATTTCGTTGAGATATTTCGCATTGCCGCTGCGCGTGTGGATCAGTGTAGGCAGGCGGAAGGTCGGCACCAGCACGAACTCGCCGGCCGCGTGGTTGATCTGCGACCAGTGCACGTGGCTGCGGGCGTACGAGGGGATCGCGTGCTCCGGCCACTTCCAGTCGTGCATCCACTGCGAGTAGAACTCGAGTTTGCGCGACGGCGTCGGGAAGCCGGCGACGATCGCGCCATCGATCTCCACGCCCACCGCCGCGCCGCCGGCGCTGGCGACGCGGGTCACGGGGTCGATCACGGTGTCGGCGGCGGCGGGCGCCGCCTGCTCGTGCAGTTGGTAGACGTCATCCTCGACGAGGAACGCGCCGTACTTGCGCATGTACGCCAGCGGCGCGAGGCCCTCGGCCGCGGCGGCGGCGGGCAATCCCGGTACCGAGTTCTCGAAGATCCACTGGTAATGCTCGTCGATGCTGATCTTCTCGCCCGGCCGGTACGGCGACTCGAAGTGATGCCGGATGCCGAGCGAGCCGTCGGGATCGATGCGCCATGAAAGCTCGATCCAGAACTCGTCTTCCTCCCACACCTCGCCGGGATTCGCCTGCCAGGTGAACTCGAACTTTTCGCCGCGCGATTCGCGCGCCACTTTGAGCACCGGCTGGCGGAAGCCGATCCAGCGCGCCGCCTGCGTCTCCTGCGACATCAGGTCGTGGCGCTCGGCGCCCACACCCATCGGCAGCACGTAGTCGGCGAACCACGCCGTCTCGCTCCACACCGGGGTGAGGCAACCGTGCAACTGGATCTTCGTCTCGTCGCGCAGTACCTCCATCCAGGTGGCGCCGTCGGGATTCGTCCAGACCGGATTGTAGACGCGGGTGAAATACGCGGCGAGCGTGCCGCGCCCGTCCTTCAGCATGTGCGGCAGCAGGTAGCTCATCTCGAAGAACGCGAGCGGATATTCCTGCGGGTAGAGCAACTCGCTCCACACCGTCTGCGGCGCCGGCTTGCGCCAGGGCGTGGCGACGAACTTGTTGGTGGAGTTGAGCGCGGTGCCGCCGGGTGTCCCGATCGACCCGGTCAGCACCTGCAGGAACTCCAGCGCGCGCGCCACCTGCCAGCCGTGCAAGTTGCCGGCGGCGCTGTTGCGCCACACATGGCTGGCGAAGGCGGACCCGGCGCGGCCGATCTCGTGCGCGATCTCGACGATCTGCGCGGCATCGACGCCGGACTCGCCGGCGGCGAACTCCGGCGTGAACGAGGCGTACGTTTCGCGCAGCACCGCGATGAAGGTCTCGAACGTGCGCGGCTTGTCCGGGTGGCGGGCGCGGAGGAACTCGTCCCAGTTCACCCAGCGGCGGACATAGCCGGCGTCGAAGAGGTTCTCGTCGAGCAGCACCTTGGCCATCGCCAGCAGGATCGCAGTCTCGGTGCCGGGCCACGGCGCCATCCAGTAGTTGGCCATCGATGCGGTGTTCGACAGGCGGATGTCCATCACCGCGATCTTCGCGCCCGCCATCTTGCCCTCGATGATGCGCTGGGCGTGCGGGTTGAAGTAGTGGCCGGTTTCCAGGTGCGCGGAGATCAGCAGGATGAAGCGCGCGTTCGCGTGATCGGGCGAGGGACGGTCGTGGCCGTGCCACAGCGCGTAGCCGAGTCGTGCGGAGGCGCTGCACACGTTGGTGTGCGAGTTGTGGCCGTCGACGTTCCACGACTGGAGGATCTTCTCCATGTAGCCGTCGTGGCCGGGGCGGCCGACGTGGTACATCACTTCGTCGCGGCGTCCCTCGACGAGCGCGCGGCGAATCTGCGCGGCAAAGGTGTCGAGCACCTCGTCCCAAGTCACGCGTTCCCACTGGCCGGCGCCGCGCGACGTGCCGGGTTTGCGGCGCATCGGGTAGAGGATGCGTTCGGGGTCGTTGACCTGGTTGATGGTCGCCGGACCCTTCGCGCAATTGCGGCCGCGGCTGCCCGGGTGGTAGGGGTTTCCCTCGAGACGCTGGATCTGCATCGTGTCCTTGTCGACGTAGGCGACCAGGCCGCAGGCGGCCTCGCAGTTGAAGCAGATCGTCGGGACGAGCTGGTAGCGCCGCGCGACCTTCTTCGGCCAGGCGCGGGCGTCGTACTCGATCCACTCGTTCCAACGCTCGATCGGCGGGAACGAGGTCAGCGAGCCATCGGGCTGGCGGACGTTGAGGACAGGGGCGGGGGTGACGCGCGCGGAGGTCTTCGGGGTCATGACAGCGGCACCTCCTGGCCGGCGCGGATGAAGAGGAATTCGTAGAGCAGCATCATCGACAGCACGAGCACGCTGGCGATCGCGCCCGCTGCCGGAGCGCCGCCTGTGCCGGCACGCGAGGCGAGCAGCATGACCAGCGGCGTCAGTGTGCCCGCCGACACCACGCCCACCCAGAACTTCCCCGCGTACTTGCCGTGCATCAGCAAGGCGTGCGCGAGCGCCGCTTCGCGCGTGGGGCTCTTGCCGAACACCTCGCCGAGCAGCACCACGCCCTGCATGGCCAAGGCCCCGGCGAGCAGTCGCGACAGAGCGCCGAGCACCCACGGGTCCGCGCCCTGCGCGGATCCCACCAACAACAGCGCCGCACACCCGGCAATCACCGCCTGCGCCAGCAGGTGCCAGAAGAGCAGCGGGCTCTGCCACAGGTCGCGTCCCTCGGCCTGGCCGAACAGGAATGCGGTGTAGCACGCGGTGAGGATCCCGGCCGCCACCGACGGCCACGCGATCAGGTGCAGCAGCGCGTCACGGTGCATCAGGCTGCCGGCGAGCCACAACAGGCTGAGGCCGCCGTGCGCGATCAGCACGTACGCGCCGCGCGCCAGCCACGAGCGCATGTTCGGCCGGATCAGGATGTAGAGAAAGCGCTCGGGCCGCTTGAGATCGATCACCAGCAGGTACACGGTGATGGCGTTGAGCAGCAGCGCGAGCACGCCGCCCGCCACGCCGAGCGTGCGGCCGCCGGTGCCGAGGCCCAGCCCGGCGAACAGCGCCGGCACCAGCAGCGCGCCGGCCGCGATGCCCTTCGTCCACAGATAGAGCGCGACGCGCCAGCCCCACGGCATCGGGTGGTGGACGTCGTAGGTGACGCGGGCGAGCGGGGCGAGGTCGCGCGAGGCGCCGGTGTCGGCACGCGGCCCGCGCGCGGCGCGGGCGGCGGGGTTGGCATACGGCTCGACGACCGGCGCGCCCGGACGCGGCGGCGGTGGCGCGATCGCGGCGACGGCGACGCGCGCGTCGCCCGGTTGCGCGCGCAGCGAGGCACCGTGCTCGTCCTGCGGCTCCGACCACAGGTAGGTCTGTCCGCGCTCGATTGCCGCCGGCGACAGCGACGCGGAGTCCGCACCGATGTAATAGACATTCGGCCCGGTGCCCTGCTCCGCCTTGCGCACTTCCGCGGGTTCGCGATTGAGCAACTGCCGCAGTTCCGACGCGGGATCATCGAGGTCGCCCGCGACGATCGCCTGCTCCGGGCACACGATCACGCAGGCCGGCGCCAGCCCCACCTCCACACGGTGCGCGCAGAAGTTGCACTTGGCG
>JBKJUD010000363.1:0-6017 GCA_046590735.1 Candidatus Eiseniibacteriota bacterium
CCGCACCGGGCAGCGCCGGCCCGCACGATCTGCTGCGCCACGGCGCGGCGCTGGTCGAGACCGCGGCCGACGTGGCTCACGCGTGCGGGATTCCGTGGGAGGAACGCGCTGCGGTGACGCGGACCGCGCCGGCGGAGGCGATTCCCCCGGCGCTGGCGCCGCATCTCAGCCTGCGACCGCGGTCCATCGACGACCTGGCCCGGGCCGCCGCCCTGCCGGCTGCGGTGGCGCTCGCCGCCTTGGAACGGCTGGCGTTGCTGGGCGCGGTGGAGCGCGACGGCGCGGGACGCTATTGCATGGCGTCCGCGTCGCGCCAACATCAGGGATGACCGGAGGGATGCAGTGCAGTTCAAGGACTACTATGCCGCGCTCGGGGTGCCGCGCACCGCCACTGACGCCGAGATCAAGAGCGCTTACCGGAAGCTCGCCAAGCAGCATCATCCCGACGTCAACAAGGGCGAGGCGAAGTCCGTCGAGCGGTTCAAGGACATTTCCGAAGCCTACGCGGTGCTCGGCGACACGGAGAAGCGGCGCCGCTACGACGACATCGGACCGGAGTGGGAGCCGGCGGCCGCGGGCGCCCCGGGCGGACGTGGCGCGGGCGGGTTCGCCGGCGGCGGCGGAGGCGCGCGCCAGGCCGGTGGCTCGGGCTTCAGCGACTTCTTCGACCTGTTCTTCGGCGCCGGTGGCATGCCCGGTGGCGGCTTCGCCGGCGCGTTCGACGACGACCCGGTCGCGGCCGCGCCCACCTCCGCGCCGGCCGTGGCGACCGTCGAGATCTCGCTGGCCGAGGCGGTGAACGGCACGCAGCGCCGGCTGACCGTGCGCTCGGCGCCGTGCCAGACATGCGGCGGGCGCGGCACGGTGGCGCACAGCACCAGCCACGGACGACGGCGGGTGGCGATGAGCCATTCGGTGTGCCCGAGTTGCGGGGGCCGCGGCGTCTCCGGCGACGTGCGGACGCTCGACGTGCGCATCCCGGCCGGATTCGAGGACGGGGGCGTGCTGCGCGTGCGGCCCGGCGGGCAGGACATCCATCTGACCGTTCGGTACAAGGTGCCACCCGGGGTGGAGGTGCGCGGCCGCGATCTCGTCCTCGACGTACCGGTGCTCGATCACGAAGCCGCGCTCGGCGCGCGCATCGAGGTGCCGACGCTGACCGGGTCGGTGCGGGTGACGGTGCCCGCGGGCGCGAGCGGGGGGAGTTTGTTGCGCGTGCGCGGGCAGGGCCTGCCCGGCGTCAGGGGCGGTGCGCCCGGCGACCTGCTGGTGCGGCTGCAGTGGGTGCCGGCCGGTGAGGTGAGCGCCGCGGAGCGAACCGCGTACGAATCGCTGCGCGAGACGCGTACCGCGCGCGGCGCGGATCCCCGCGAGGGCCTCGCACAGCGCCTGCGCCAGTCGTAGCCTACGGGGCCAGCAGGCTCCAGGCGAGTGCACCCGCGGCAACGCCCGCGGCATCGGCGACCAGGTCGCGCCAGCTGGCGCCCTGGTGCGGGCCGGGCGGACGCAACCAGACATCGTGCGCTTCCTTCAGTACTCCGATGCTGAACGCCGACAGCGCCGCCTGCGTGCTGGTGTCCTCCGCGAGCCGGAAGGAGAGGAACAGCCCGTAGGACGCGGCAGCGTGCAACTTCTTGTCGGTGCCGTTCCACGGATCGGGCGTGCCGGGCGCGAGCCACAGCCGGCGTCCCGGCTGCGCGGGGGCCGCCGCCGCCCACTCCGCATGGGAGGAATCGCCTGGGGTGGAGACCGCCGCCCTCTCCAACGCCGAGACGCGCAGCACGATGCTGCGGGCCGCGTCATCCGGCGCCGGCGCCGCCGCGGCGCCTGCCGCAACCGTCACGATTGCCCCGATCGTCCCGATCGTCCCGGCCAGCCACGCCGCCCTCGCCGAACGCGCTGCACGTCTCACGCCGTCCTCCCGTAGCGCAGCACGTACTCCGCCAGCGCGTGCCGCGTGCTCGGAAACGCCAGTTCCCCCCACGGCAGCGCATCCAGCGCGAAGGTGTCCACCGCCAGCGCCTCGTCGAGCGCACGCAGGCTCCCCGCCACAAAGGTCGTCTCGTACACCGCGATCACCAGCCCGCGCGTGCGGTACGAGTAGATGTTGAGCAGCCGGTCCACGCGCACGTCGATGCCCACTTCCTCCCGCGTCTCGCGCACCACCGCTTCCTCGAGGCTCTCGCCGCGGTCGACGTAGCCGCCCGGGAATACCCACAGGCCGTGCCCCGGCTCGATGGCGCGACGGAGCAGCGCGACCCGGCCGTCGATACGGAAGATCCCGCCCACGGCAACCGCGGGCTGGTCGTAGTGCACGAAGTCACAGGCCGCGCAGAAATCGCGCGAGGGCTCGCCGGGCTTGAACTGCACCGGGGCGAGCGGCGCCGCGCACAGCGGACAGTACTGGAAGGTCATCGACGGGTCCTCATGGGTCCGGGAGCATCCGGGCGCGGGGGCCCCGGTGTCAACGCGCGCCGGCCAGTCCGTCTGCTACCATGCACTGCATGAGCGAACCCGAGCGAGCGCGTGCGAGTGACCGCGACCGTCTGGCGCGTGGGAGCGGCGGGCGAGAGGCCGCTGTTCCCCTTGGCCACCGCGCGCTCACCGCCGACGAACTGGCACGCATCCCCGCGTCGGTCACCGCGACCGTGCGCACGCTGCAGGATGCCGGACACGCCACCGCCGTGGTGGGCGGCGCGGTGCGCGACCTGCTGCGCGGCGCGCCGGTGCACGATTGGGACCTCGCCACCGCCGCCGAGCCCGCCCAGGTCGCCGCGCTCTTCCCGCGCGTCGCGCTGAGTGCGCCGCAGTTCGGCACCGTGCGGGTCGCGCAGCCCGACGACAGCGGCCTGCCGCCGCTCGAGGTGACGACATTCCGCCGCGACGGCCGCTACGTCGACGGCCGCCACCCCGAGTCGGTCGGCTTCGCCACGACACTGGCCGAGGATGTCACCCGGCGCGACTTCACCGTGAACGCGCTCGCCCTCGACCCGGTGGCCGGCATGCTGCTCGACCACGTCGGCGGCGCCGCCGACCTCGCGGCCGGGGTGATCCGCGCGGTGGGCGACCCCGAGGCGCGGCTGCGCGAGGACGCACTGCGGCTGCTGCGCGCGGTGCGGTTCAGCGCGCGCCTCGGCTTCCGCGTCGACCCGGCGCTGCGCGAGGCGCTGCGCCGCTGCGCCCCGCTGGCCGCCGCGCTCTCCGCCGAGCGCGTGCGCGACGAGTTCGGAAAGATGCTCGCGCTGCCGCGTCCGTCCGAGGCGCTGGCGCTGCTGGCCGACACCGGGCTGCTCGCGGTCGTGCTGCCCGAACTCGACCTCACCCGCGACGTCAGGCAGAACGTGCACCACGCGCACGACGTGTTCTGGCACACGCTGCACACCATCGACGCCGTGCCCGCCGACAAGCCCCGCGTGCGATGGGCCGCGCTGTTCCACGACATCGGCAAGCCGGCCACGCGCGTGATTCGCGACGGCGACGCGACCTTCCACGACCACCAGGTCATCGGCGCGGATCTCGCGGAACGCGTCCTGGCCCGCCTGCGCGTGTCGCGCCGCGACCGCGAGCACATCGGGCACCTGGTCCACGAGCACATGTTCGACTACCAGCCGGTGTGGACCGACGCGGCGCTGCGCCGCTTCATGCGCCGGGTGGGGCCCGCGGCGATCGCCGACCTCTTCGACCTGCGCCTGGCGGACGACATCGGCAACGGGCGCAAGTCTGGCTTTCCGGTGTATCTCGACGAACTGCGCGCCCGCGTGGAGGCGGAACTGGACCGCGCGGCCCCGCTGGATCGCACCCAGCTGGCCGTCGATGGCCGGGATGTCATCGCCCACCTCGGCATCGCGCCGGGCCCGGCGGTCAAGGCGGCGCTCGACCGCCTGCTGGAGGCCGTGCTCGAACACCCCGAGTGGAACACCCGCGCGCGCCTGCTGGACCTGCTCACCGAGCCCGGACCCGGGCAGAAGCATTGACAGCAACCATGCTTCGATCATAGACTTCCGCCGCTTTTGCTGTCTGGATCGTCATGCGCGCCGCGCAACGATCCGTACCGATCTGCGCGCTGCCACGGCCCTCACGGCGGCGGACGCTGGCTGTGGCATGATGGATGGAGGATTTCGGATGCAACGCAAGCTCACGATCGCGGTCTCGATGGCAGCACTCCTCGCGGCCATTGTGGTGCTGCCGGTGATGACCGGCTGCGGTCCCAAGAAGGACGATGCGGCGAAGACGGAGACGCCGGCCGAGACGCCGTCCGACGTTGTCTCCACCACGGGGCTGCCGGCCGGGGACGCGGCGAAGGGCCAGGAAATCTTCACCACCAACTGCGTGCTGTGCCACGGCACCACCGGCACCGGCGACGGCCCGGGTGGCGCGGCGCTCAACCCGAAGCCGCGCAACTTCCGCGACACCGCCTACATGAGCACGAAGACCGACGAGGAGTTGTTCAACTCCATCAAGCACGGCAAGAGTGGCGTGATGCCGGCCTGGGGCGATGCAGGCATGTCCGACCAGGACATCGCCAACGCCCTGGCCTACGTGCGCTCGCTCGCCAAGTAGCGTCGTGATGTCCCGCATCGCGCCCACGCATGCGGGAGATGCAGCCGACTCGGCCGAGCCGCCGCACCCTTCCGGTGTGGCGGTTCGGTGCGACGGGGTCCCGCCTCACCGGCGCCACCGCGCGGCGAGGGCCGGCCGACTCGACACCAGGAGAGGGCAGGCGAATGGCGCACCCGGCAAGCCCACCACACATGGAGCCTGAGACCACCGCCGCGCGCCAACTGGCGGAGGAAGTCGCGCGCACCCTGCCCCAGAAGAAACCCCTCGCGCCCTTCCAACTTGCCGTCGGCGAGGAACTCGCGCTCGTCGACGACATCCTGATCGAGTTGCTCAGTTCCAACGCCGGACTCATCGGCCAGGTGGCCGCGCATGTGATGGTGGGGGTGGGCAAGAAATTCCGCCCGACGCTGCTGCTGCTCGCTGCCCACGCCGCCGGGCCCGCCTCCGGCACCAGCGAGGCGCGCACGCAGCGCGCGCGCGCCGGCGCCGTGGTCGAACTGGTGCACACCGCGACGCTCATCCACGACGATTCGCTCGACAAGAGCCTGCTGCGCCGTGGCATCCCCACCGTGAATCACCTGTGGAACGATGACGTCTCGATCATCATGGGCGACTACATGTACTCGAAGGCGTTCTCCACGCTGGTGCACCACAACCTGTGGGACGCGATGCAGATCCTCGCCGACACCACCAACGAGATGTCGATCGGCGAGATGATGCAGATCGAGCATCGCCGCGACACGCACGTCACGGAGGCGGACTACGAGGCGATGATCACCAACAAGACCGCCTCGCTGGTGCAGGCCTCGTGCGAGATCGGCGCCATCCTCGGCGGCGGCGCCGCGCGCGCGCCGATGCGGCGCTACGGCCTGGCGATCGGCCGCGCGTTCCAGATCACCGACGACCTGATCGACTATCTCTCCGCCTCGGAGGAAACCGGCAAGCCCGAGGGCACCGACCTGCGCGAGGGCAAGGTGACGCTGCCGCTGATCGCCGCGCTCGCGCGGGCGCCGCGCGCGCGCGCCGAAGAGGTACGCGCCCTGGTGGCGCGCGAGGAGACCATGACCGACGCCACCTGGCGCGACGTCCTCGGCTTCATCGAGGACAACGGCGGCATCGAGGTGGCGCGCGACCGTGCCGCCGCCTGCGCGGCGGACGCGCACGGCGCGCTGGCCGACCTTCCGTCCTCGACGGTGCGCGACGCGCTCGCCGGGGCCATCGAGTACGTGATGGCGCGCCGCACATGAGCGCCACCCCCACCCGCACCCCGGAGACTGACATCACCGAAATCCGTCCGCGTTCCACCGGTGCTCGCACCGCCGCGCACGACCTCGCACGTCACGCCGCGCACATCGCGCTGACCAAGAAGGCGAGCGACGTGATCATCCTGCACGTGGGCGAACTGTCGGCGGTGACCGACTACTTCGTGATCGCCACCGCCGGCTCCGAGCCGCAGG
>JBKJUD010000398.1:0-26064 GCA_046590735.1 Candidatus Eiseniibacteriota bacterium
CAACCCGCCGACGCCGCGTCCATCGTCGCGCCGGTCATGGAGAAGAGTCCGGCCTTGGCCGCGTTCTTCGGCCGCGGAGCGGGCGGCTAGGTCGCGGCAGGCGCCTCCGCCGTCAACTCCTCGAGATACTTCGGCATCATCTCGCGCCACGTCGGCCAGTCGTGGTGCCAGTCCGGACCCCAGGAATCGACGCGGTTGGGGACGCCCATCGACCCCAGCGTGTGGGCCACCAGGAACGACTCGCCGATCGCCTCGGCGCGCCCTTCGCCACTCGGCAGCAGGATGTGCCGCGTGCGCAGCTTCTCGAGCTGGTCGCCCCGCAGATGCGGCACGATGTGCAGCGGCGACGACGCGTAGAACTCCTGCGGCGGCTGCCGCTCGTAGAAGCGCTCCAGCTTGTAGGTGCCGCTCATGCAGATCGCCGCGCGGAAGACGTCCGGGTAGCGGCAGGCCACCGCGAGCGAGTTGAACGCGCCGATGGAGGCGCCCGCGGCGATCACCTCGATGTCCGGCGAATCGCAGTCCAGGCGGATCGCGGGCACCAGCTCGTGGTAGATGAACTCCTGAAACATGTTGGTCATGTGCGCCCGGTACGCGTCGGAGGCATCAGAGTCCACCAGCGCCTGGCCGCCGGTGCTGTCGCACGAGTACACCTTGATGCGCCCCGCCTCGAGCAGTGGGTCCAGCACCTTCAACATCAGGAAGCGCTCGATCTCCTCGCAGTCGCCGCCGGCGGTCGGGAAGATCAGCACCGGCTGGCCGAAAGTGCCCCAGCGCACCACGTTGATCTCGGCCCCCAGGCGGTTCGAGAACCAGGAGGATTTCGTCTTCACGGCAGCTCCTTTTCCTTCAGGGGACGTCACGCGCTGGTGACCGTCGTGCGCCCGGCCGCGTCGGCGGCGAGCGAGGACTGGATCCGATTCCAGAACAGCTCGGTGAACTCCTCGACCTCGTGCTCCGGGAACAGCGCGGCGACCTTCTGGCGTACCGCGTCGCGCGCTTGCGCGGAGGCGAAGAACTCCGCCGCCACCTCGTCGAGGTGTGGGAGGTGCTTTTCACAGAACGTCTCGAACTTCTCGGTGCTGAAGCGCTCCCGGGCGATCGCCGCGTACTGCGGCAGCGCCTCCTCGAAGGGCAGGGCCTTGGCCGCGATGCGGTAGAACGGCGTCCAGTCCGGGTTGAGCCGGAACGGCCGCTTGGTGGCCGCGCAGAAAATCGACCAGCGGATCTTCGCCTTCACCACCCACGGCCAGTGCGCGTGCAGCGAGGTCACCTGCGAGTCCGGGCAGGGATTGGCAAAGTCGATCGGGTGGAACACGCCGTCCTTGCGCAGCGCCTCGCACGAGTTGAAGTCCCAGCCGAAGAACGCGTTGATGACCAGCGTCATGTCGCGCAGCGTCTGTGTCTCGGCGTCCGGCAGGAAGTCGCGATCGAGCGTGTAGCGATTGTGCAGCGCCGCAGAGGGGTCGTAGCGCACGACGCGCGTCTGCGGCCCGACGCCCACACAGCGCACGAACAGGTCGTACGGCGCCACCGCCTTCTGCAGATGCATCACCAGCCGGCCCGACTCGTCGTACGCGCTCTTCAGCTTCTCGACATCATCGATCTGCGAGACGCCTTTCCAGCCACCGCCGTCGTAGGGCTTCATGAACATGGGATAGCCGATCTGCTCGGCGATCCCGGGGAGGTCGAACAGCCGCGCGTACTGGCCGAGTGTCGCCTTGAGATCGGGCAGATCCTCATATTCCTTCGGCGGGACCAGCCAGGTGTCGGGGATCGGAAACCCGAGGTGCATCATCGCGCAGTAGGAGGTGTGCTTCTCCATCGACTGCACCGCCCACGGGTTGTTGAACACGTAGAGGCCGTCCATCAGCACCGCCTTCTTGATCCACTCGCGCGACAGCGAATACCAGTGGGTCAGGCGGTCGATCACCAAGTCGTACTTGCACGGCTGGGTGAGCGAGAACGGCTCGATGGTGACGCGATCGACCTCGAAGCGGATGACGTCGCGCCCGATGGGGATGCGCAGGTCGAGACGACGGAGGATCTCCTCGTAGGCGATGGGCCAGCAGATGTCGGCCCCCAGCGACAGCCCGATCCGGCGGGTGACGACGGCCATGCGGTGTGCCTCCTTACTCGTAGACGAACCAGAGCGGGCCGGGGAAGAGCCAGGAGAGCCCCTCGCGCAGCCGGTCTCGCCAGTTCTCCCAGTTGTGTCCGTCGCGCGCTTCCACGTAACGCACCTCCATGCCGGTCTTCTGCAGGAGGGGCACCAGCGAACGATTCTCGTAGATCAGCGATTCATAGATGCCGCAGCTCACGAAGACCTTGTCGGCGACCCGCGCCGGCGCGCGGCGATACTCGTTGATGAACTGCACCACCGGCTCGAACATCGGGCCGCGCTGGCTGGCGCCGATGTCGGTGAAGGCGAACGAGCCGGATTGCAGCAGCAGCCGCCCGAACGTGTCCGGGTGGTGCACCGCCGCGCTCAGAGCGGCCACCGCGCCGAAGCTCGCGCCCATGAGCCCGCGCGCCTCGCGACTATCCTGAAGTGGGTAGCGCGCGGCCATCGCCGGCAGCAATTCGTCGACGATGTAGCGCCCGTACGCCGGATTGTTGGCGTACTCGCGCAGGCGATCCTCGGGATGGGTCAGCGCGACGACCATCTCGGGAATCTCGAGGCGGTGGATCAGGTTGTCGAGCACAGTCTGCATGCCGCTGTATTGCAGGTAGTCGCCGCCGTCCTGCACCACCAGCAGCGGATACTGGCGGCTGCGGCGAAAGCGCGCCGGCAGGTACACCGACACGCGGCTCTCGCGGCCCAGCGCCTTCGAGAAGGACTCGATCTCCTCCAGCGTGCCGAGGCGCGCCTCGGGGTCGGGCATCGTCCACTCCGGGACCTCATACCCTTCGCCGTGCGCCACCGAGTTGGCGCCGAAGGGATCGCGCGCGCGCGCCGGGTTCAGCGGGTCCTCGAGCCAGCGCGACATGCCGTGCTGGATCACCTCGATCTTGTACTCGATCCGCGAACACGGCGGGATCTCGAGCGACGCGTACCACAGGTCGGTGCGCGGCAGGCGATGGAACGGCTGCGTGCTGGGCAGCCCGAAGATGAAATGCCGCAGCTGCACGACGTCTGCCTCGCCGCGATACAGGAACGTGCAGGCAGTACCCTCGACGATCGGGATCTCGCGACCCGCGAGGAAGGCGTCGATGTCGGAGGACGCGAGCCGCGGACGCCGGATCAGCTCGAGCAGGGCCGGGGGCGCGTCGTGTAATCCCAGGGCAGGGCTCACGCCGCGGTCCCCACTGCGATCGGCCGGCCGGTCGCGGTGACCACCGTGCCCTCCGGCGACAAGCGCGGCGCGGTGGCCGGACCCACCAGCACGCCATCACGCAGGTCGGCGCGGGCGCGCTCCTCCAGCCGCAGGCAGACAACGGGGGCGAAGCGGCGCGCCAGCAGCGACACGCGCTGCGGGTCGCGCAGGCGCAAGCGGCGGCGCGCGTGGGGCAGCGGCACCACGCCGCGCACCAGCCCGATGCCGAGATCGAGCACCTCCGCGTTGCCCGGTCCCCACGGCGGGCTGTCGTGGAACAGGATGATGCGCTCGCACAGCGCCATGGCACCCGCCGACCACGCGAGCACCGGCGTGCCGGCGAGCAGATCGCCGAGGCCGAACAGCACCAGCCGATTCAGCAGCACGGCGACGTGGCCGCCGGCGATCGCGACCGCCACGCAGCCCGCGAGCGTCGTGCGGAGTTCCTCGCGCGCCGCGACGATCGCCGGCCGCTCGTGCACCCGCCAACGCGCGTCGAACTCGGCGCGCAGGTCGCGAATGCGCTGCAGGTGGTGCGCATCGAGAGTGCGCACCGCCTCCACCGCGTCGAGCCGCTCGGCCTCAAGTTCGGCGCTGGAACCGGGCTTGGCGAGCAGCGCGTAGATCGCCGCCTTGGCATGCGCCAGGCGCAGGTTGTACAGCTCGCGCATCTCGCGCATGGTGTCCTGCCGCGTGTGATGCGCGGTGGTGAACGCGGCGTCGGCGCGGAAGAACGCCTCGGAGCGCGTCCACAGCTTCAGGTTGACGGTGTCCCCGGCGAGGTGCTCGTGGAGTTCCTGGTCCTCCAACTCGCGCTCCTGCCAGCCGGCGGTGATGGTGGCCACCCGCCCGGCGAGGCCGAGCGACTGCAGCGTCGCGGCCACGGTGGGCTGGTGGCGCTGCGGGCCCAGCAGGATGATCGGCGCGCCCACGCTCACTCGGCGTGCACCTTCACGGTGCGGCCGACGGTGTCGAGCATCTCGCGCAATTCATCGTAGTCCGGGTGGCGCATCCGGATCCAGACGTTGGCCATGTAGCCGGCTTCCACCGGCTGCGTCGCGTGGCCGATGGGCGGGAAGTGCGCGTCGATCAGCCATTCGCCGTAGGCGCGGCTGAGGAACTCGCGGCCCTCGTAGCCGGTGATGCGGCCATCCTGGTCCGGGCGGATCGCGATCATCCCGGCGGCGAAGTGCCGCGAGGGCCGCGCCGACGGCCGGCCATGCACCACGCCCATCGCCCACTCGCGATAGAGGTCGATCTCGTTGCCCGCGCAGTGCACGTCCCACATCGCCACACCCGGCGGCCGGCAGCCGATCTCGGAGAACTTCAGGCCCTTGGCGCCGTGAAACCATTCCATGTGGGTGGCGGTGGTGCCGGTGGTCAGGCCGAGCGCCTCGATGACCTGGCGCGCCATCTCACGCACTTCGCCGTAAAACTCGGCGTCCTCGACGCGGTTGGTGGAGATGATCTGCGGCGAAATCCAGCGCGTGCGCATCGCGTGCAGCACGTTGGGATAATAGTGCGAGATGAAGTCGTGGGTGATCTCGCCGTTCATCACGATGGCGTCGTGGAAGCCCTCGTGGCCCTCGATGAATTCCTCGACTGCCACGCTGCCGCCACGGTCGAGCGCGCACTCCGCCATCGCGGACTCGAGTTCGCCGTCGGTGTCGCAGCGGTAGGTGCCGGCGGCGCCGGCGGAGGCGCGCGGCTTGAGCACCACCGGATAGCCGACCCGCTCGACGAACGCGCGCACCTCGTGGCTGCTATCGGTGCCGGTGGACTGCGCGCAGTTGACGCCGGCGTCGCGCAATGCGTCCTTCATCGCCGGCTTGTCGCGGCACAGGAACGCTGATCGCACGCTGGTGCCGGGGATGCCGCACGCCTCGCGCACGCGCGCAACCGGCAGGATGTGCGCCTCGATCGTGGACTCCATCGCGTCGATGCGCGCCTGTGACTGCAGGCGGCGCACCACGTCGAGCATCGCGCCCTCGTCGCACACCGACGGCACCTGCTCGTAATGCGACATCCAGCCCTTGAGGTCGTCGTCGAGGTGGTCGAACTGCCGCTCGCCGATGCCGATGACGGTGGCGCCCACCTCGGCCAGGCCTCGGACGAACTGCCGCTGATAGGTGGGGAACGCGGGTTCAACGAAGATCACGTTCATGGCAGAGTCCTTCCTCGCGTCGGGGACCGCGTGGCTCCGGGTGGGCCCGCAGGGAGGGGTACTCTAGCGCATCATCCGGACCTCGGCCACCCTGCCCGGGCGGGCGTGGCACCCCGCCGCTCGGCGGGGACCGATGGCCCTGCGGACGCGCCCGCGAGGTTGCCAAGCTCCCGCGCCGCCGCTACTTTCCGGGCATTCCGGCCGAACACACCCCGCACCTGCATGCCCTGGGAGAACCCGATGTCGAAGATCCGCGTGGCCACCCCGTTGGTGGAACTCGATGGCGATGAAATGACGCGCATCATCTGGCAGCGCATCCGGGAACTGCTGATCTTGCCGTTCCTCGACGTCGACCTGGAGTACTACGACCTCGGCATCGAGTCGCGCGACGCCACCGATGACCGCATCACCGTGGAGGCCGCCGAGGCCATCCGCCGTCACGGCGTCGGCGTCAAGTGCGCGACCATCACGCCGGACGCCGCGCGGGTCGCCGAGTTCGGGCTCAAGGAGATGTGGAAGTCGCCCAACGGCACCATCCGCAACATCCTCAACGGGACGGTGTTCCGCCAGCCGATCATCTGCCGCAACGTGCCGCGCCTGGTGCCGGGCTGGACCAAGCCGATCGTCATCGGCCGTCACGCCTACGGCGACCAGTATCGCGCCACCGACATGCGCATCCCCGGCCCCGGCACGCTGACCCTCACCTTCACGCCATCGGACGGCGGCGCGCCGGTGTCGCAGACGGTCTTCGACTTCCCTGCCGCCGGCGTCGCGCTGGCGATGTACAACCTGGAGGAGTCGATCGCCGGGTTCGCCCGCTCGTGTCTCAACTACGGGCTGAAGATGGGCCTGCCGGTGTACCTGTCCACGAAGAACACGATCCTCAAGACCTACGACGGCCGCTTCACGGACATCTTCGCCGAGGTGTACGAGGCCGAATTCCGCGCACAGTTCGAGGGCGCGGGCCTCCTCTACGAGCACCGCCTGATCGACGACATGGTCGCGTACTCGCTGAAGTCCGAAGGCGGCTTCCTGTGGGCGTGCAAGAACTACGACGGCGACGTGCAGAGCGACTCGGTGGCGCAGGGCTTCGGCTCGCTGGGGCTGATGACGTCGGTGCTGCTCTCGCCGGATGGCCGCACGGTGGAGGCCGAGGCCGCGCACGGCACGGTGACCCGTCACTACCGGCAGCACCAAGCCGGCCAGGAAACGTCGACGAATCCCATCGCGTCGATCTTCGCATGGACGCAGGGGCTGCGTTACCGCGGCCGCTTCGACGGGACGCAGCCGGTGGTGGATTTCGCGGACACGCTGGAGCGCGTGTGCGTGGAGACGGTGGAGGGCGGCGAGATGACGAAGGATCTCGCGCTGCTCGTCGGCCCGCGGCAGGCGTACCTGTCGACGACGGCATTTCTGGCGGCGGTCGAGCGGAACTTGCGCGCGGCGCTGTAGTGAGGTGACGCGCGGCCCGGCGCGCTCCCACGCGCGGCAGGCCAGAGCCCGAGCGCCCGTGGCGCGAAGCCACGGGCGCTGCGGAAACTGTCGCGCGCGAGCCAGCGGGCCCGCACGCGACAGGGGTCGCGGGATGTCGATCAGCGGGTCAGCACGATCCGCGACACGTGCACCTGCTCGCCGGTCTTGGCGCGTACCAGGTACACGCCCGCCGCCACCGGCTTGCCGTTGGAACCCAGGCCCCGCCAGTGCAAGCCGTGGGTGCCCGCCGCCATCGCGGTGTTGAGCAGGCTGGCCACGCGCCGGCCATCCTCGGTGAACACCTGGATGTCGACGTCGCCCGGCGCGTTCATGTCGAGCGTCAGGAACACCTGGCCCTGCGACGGATTCTTCATCGGCGCGATACGGAACGCCTTGGGCAGCTTCGGTGTGTCCACGCCCGTGGGCGCCGCGTTCGCCTCGATGTTGAGCGATGCGATGTTGATGCTCTGCAACGTGCACTTCTGGTCCTTCACCGTGAGCGTGGCGAAGTAGCCGCTGGCGCCGCTGGGTGCGGTGTACGTGTGCGAGATCGACGGGCTGGCCTGGGTGACCGGGTCCGAGCCATCGCCGAAGTTGAAGGTGTACGAACCCACCGCGTCGCCCGCATCGGGATCGGTGGAGGCCGCGGCATCGAAGACGACGGTCAGCGGCACCGTTCCGGAGGTCGGGGACGCGCTGAGACGCGCGACCGGCGCCTGGTCCACCTCGCAGAAGCACGAGGCATTGCCGACGAGCGTGTAGGCGCCGTTGACGGTGATGTCCGAGGCGTTGTTCTGCGACTTCTGCCCGGCGTCGGGCCGTCCGAGGTAGGTGCGCACGTTGAGCGCGTTGAGGCTGTTGCCCGCGACCAGCGGCGAGCCGTCCAGCTTCGCGTTCGCCACGCGGATCACCAACTCGCCGGTCGCCGGGTTGAACGACCCGAAGTCGGCGGCGCCCAGCGGCGTCGGCGTGTTCGCGTTCGGCGGTGGCACGCTGCCGTCAAGCGGCAAGGGCGGGCCGAAGTCGCCATAGACGAAGCTCATGACGCCGAGCGGGTCGGTCTTCATCGCGACGAAGCGGCGGTCGCTGCCATCCGCCGCGATGGTGCGGCGGTTCCACACCATGTACCACTGGCTCTCCGGCGGCACCGGCCCGATCGACGGGGCCATCTGCATGCGGAAGGTCACCTCGTTGACGCCGAGGCCGGCGTAGGTCTCGGTCATCGCCAGGTGGCGCACGTTCACCGTCGGGTCCGGCGGCGTGTTCTGGGCCGCGTCGTTGTCGGTGCCGTTGGGGTTGAGGTCGTTGACCGCGATGACGCCCGGGAGCTTGCAGGGGCTCGGCGGCGGGGTGCCTGGGGTGTACTCCAGGCAGTACGGCCCCTCGCCGAGCGCGCTCACCGCAGTGACGCGGTAGAACACTTCCACGGTGGGGTCGACGGTGTCGGTGTAGCCGGGCGCGAGCACGGTGGCCAGCAGCGTGTAGCTGCCGCCGGCTGTCACCTTGCGGTACACGTTGTACGAGGTCACCGAGCTGCCGCCGTCGTCCGGCGCGCCCCAGGATAGTTGCACGGTGCCGTTGACCGAGCTGCCGGCCAGCGCCGGCGCCTCGGCGATGCGCGGCTCGACCGGGTCGTAGGCGGCGAACATGCGCTTGCCGCCGCTCTGCCGCGTGATCACCGCCTTCGCGGTGAAGGAGTTCGGCGGCGCGCTGACGCAGCCGTTGATGCAGCCGTCGTCCCAGCCGACGAGGACGCGGCCCTGCTTGTCGATGGTCGCGTCGAAGAAGTCGAGCTGGTTGCGGCAGTCGCCGCTGCCACAGATGCCGCCGCGCTGCACCGGGTCGCCCGGGGTGACGTTCTGCGTCGTCCAGGTGGCGCCGCCGTCGAAGGTGGTGGCGATGTAGAGGTACCACACGCCCGGGAAGGTCGGCTGGTTGTAGGCGCCCGCGGTCGTGGTGCCGTAGAACGCGAAGGCGGCGCGATCGCCGTCGCCCGCGACCACCGCCGGGAACGCGCAGTTCACCACGCCCACCGAGGCCCCGACGTCACGGATGTTGATCCAGGTCACGCCCTTGTCGTGCGAGACGGCGATACGCGGATGGCCATCGGCGGACTGGTAGCCGAGGTAGATCGTGCCGTCGCTGCCGACACCGACCGAGGCGTCATCGTCGCCCGTGGTGGTGGCGCCGGGCACCGTGCGGATCGTCCAGGTGAGACCATTGTCCTCGGAGACGATCACCGCGGCCTCGCCGTCGTTGAGCAGCGGGATGTTGCCGCCGCACGCCTTGTCCGGCACGTAGACGGTGCCGTCCGGCGCGACCTTGATGTGGCCGTGCAGGCCGGCGCAGTCGTAGATGGTGAACATCGGCACCGACGGCCCGAAGGTCACGCCGCCGTCGAGGCTGAGCGCGATGGTGGCGTCGGCGACGCACTGCGAGGCGTAGTAGACCGCGTGCGGGTAGAGCGCGGTGCCGCCGGTGAGGGGCGCGTGGAACGGACCCGCGCCCATCGTCTCGTGGTCCACGCACGAGGGCGCGCCGGAGCCCTGGCTCGGCGAGAAGGTGTTCCCGTCGTTGTCGGTGATGTCGGTGGTGCTCCCCAGCGGCGTGAGACCTTCCTCCTGGGTGACCCAGGTGCGGCCGGTGACGTTGTCGGTGAACAGGATCGGGTCGCCGTAGACGCGCGGCGTGTTCGCGGTGAGCAGCGGTTTCTGGTTCCAGGTGACCTTGGCCGGCGACTGGCAGTCGTTGAAGGTGGCGCTCAGCATGTACGGCATGAATCCGCCGAAGTAGTTCACCTGCCCGCCGTTGGGAATCGCGCGCAGGCTGTTGCTGAAGGTCTGCTCGGTGGTCCAGTTGCTGCCGATCGAGGGCTCCCCGGCTGCATCGGCGACGCCCGGCGGGGTCGCGTAGTTGATGAAGCGCGGCACACCCGGAACGCTGGCCGGGGCGGGCATCGCGGGATTGCGCCACGGCGCCACAGGCACCGCGTGAGACGGGGTCGTGTCGAGAGACAGCACGGCGGCGGTCAGCAGCAGGGGGGACAGGAGCGCACGGATCGAGCGCGCTCGAAGGGCGGGTGAGTCTGGTGACACGTCGTGCCTCCTTTTTCAGTGGGCAGAGCCGACGGCGCGGGGGCGTGGGGCGAAGCCGGAGTGCCGGTGCGCGGCGATCCCTGTCACGGCGTGCGCGCCGCACCGTCCTGCGCGCCGGCGTGCCAGGTCTCCGGGGACACAGGTGCGCGGAGTGGACCACCTGATACATGCCGTTCACACCGGTCGAGCTTCGCCGCACGCGCGGGCTTCGGGCCGCGCCCTTCGTCCGAACTCCTCACCGGCGACTCGCGCGGAAACGCCCCAGGAGACCGAGGTCCCCTGGGGCGTTCGTTGTGCGCCTGGCCGACCGCCGCCTAGGGCAGCGTCACCATGTTGGTGTCGAAGGAGACCGCGGCGTTGCGAGCGAACGCCCGCCCGACCAGCGTCGCCCCCGTGTTCATCGTGACGCTGGAGAACGCCAGCAGATTGCCCTTGAACGCGGTCCCGGTGCCCAGCGTCGCCGAACTGCCGATCTGCCAGTAGATGTTGCGCGCCTGTGCGCCGTTGACCAGCAGCACCATGGCGTTGGGTGCGGTGGTGAGGGCGCTGCCGATCTGGAACATGAAGATCGCATTCGCGTCACCCTGGCCGTCGAGGGTGAGCGTCCCGGTCATGAGGGCCGCCGCGGAGAAGCAGTACACGCCCGGGGTGAGGGTGCGAGCTCCGAGGTCCTGCGTGCTCAGGTCGTGGGTGCACACCGCGGCCGCCACCGCGTTGTAGGCCGTGGTGAGATCGAGCTGCGCTTGTGTCGCCACCCCGTCGGCCAGGTGAATGGTGCCCGAGACCGTGCCCGGCGGGAAACCGGTGACGGAATTCCCCGGACTGGTGCCGATGTCGCCCTCGATGTGGGTCGGGCCGGTATTGGTGATCGTCACTCCACCCAGGCTTCCGAATGCGGCGGCGGACCCGAACGACGGACCACCGGGCGCCGACGACACGACAACCGTGGCCGTGCCCGAGATGCTGCCGCTGGTGGCGCGCACCGTGTTGGTGAACGTCCCGGCGGTTGCCCCGGCGGTGAATAACCCGCCGCTGGCGATGCTGCCGCCGGAGGCCACCACGGACCACGACGGCGTGATCGACACGACCACACCCTGCGCGTCCTTGCCGACCGCGACGAACTGCTGCTGCGCACCGGTGGACATGGTCGCGGGATTCGGCGTGACCGTGATGCTCGCCAACGGCCCTGCCGCGGCCACGACGACAACCGTGGCGGACGCGGACGTGCTGTCACTCACGGCCCGCACCGTCCGCGTGAAGGTGCCCGCGGCGGACCCAGCGGTGAACAACCCGGCGCTGTTGATGGAGCCACCCCCTGACACGACCGACCAGGTGATGGTGCCGCCCACGATGTTGCCGGAGGCGTCACGCAGGGTGGCGGTGAATTGCTGCGTCTGCCCGGCGGCAAGCGTGACACTTGCCGGGGTGACGGTCAGGGTCGGCGCGTTGCACGGTCCATTGAGCGTGCGGCAACCGACGATTCCGCCGGCCAGTGTGAGCAAGAGGACACCGAGGGCGAGGTGCGCCACGGGTCCGCGAAGTCTGAACATGGGAATCCTCCAAAGCACGAATCCGATTCGCGCTGGCAAGTAGTCGGAACGGAGCGTCGATTCTGTCGGTACTGCTCGACCTGCCGCACGCGCGCCCGTCCGTCCAGGACGGCGGGCGCGCGGCAGCGGCGTCAGTTCTTGGGTGAGCCGGACATCGGCCCCATCGCCCCGAATTCGGCGCGACGATTCTTGGTGCGCCCCTCATCGGTGGCGTTGTCGGCGACGGGCTGGGATTCCCCTTCCCCGTGCATCGTCAGGCGGGAGGCCGCCACACCGTTGGCGACGAGCCAGGTGTACGCGGTCTTCGCGCGGTTCTCGGACAGTTTCTGGTTGTACTCGTCCGTGCCGACCCAGTCCGCGTGTCCGTGGATGGCGAGGACGGCGTCCGTGTTGGCACGCATCCAGTCCAGGGTGCGCCGCATGGCGGGCAGGTCTGCATCGCGGAGACGGGCGTCGTTGAACTTGAAGTGAATCGTCTCGAGCCACGTGGTCTCGTTGGACGGCTTCGGCGGCTCGGGCGGCTTGGGTTGCTCCACCACCACCGGGCAGCCGCGGACATCCACCGCCGTCCCAGCCGGGGTACCCACGCACTGATCCTTGCCGTCGCAGACGCCATCGCCATCGGTGTCGGACGGACAGCCCCGGGCATCCACGGTGCACCCCATGGCGGTGTCTGGACACTGGTCGATGCCGTCGCAGACCCCGTCGCCGTCGGCATCCAGCGGGCAGCCGTTCTCGTCCACCCGACAGCCGTGCGGCGTCTCGGGGCACTTGTCTTTCCCGTCGCGCACCCCATCACCATCGGTGTCCGCCGAACTCCCGCCGAACGCGATATTCAGGCCCGCGCCCAGGACGACGTCATTGAAGTGATGTCCCGTGAGGTCGTTCTTCGACAGCGCATAGACGTCGCGCGCCTCGAGCCGCAGACCGACCACGTCGGAGAGTCGCACGCGGAGACCGGCCGCGCCCTCAAGGGTGCCGGAGGTCACGCGCGCGGCTCCTTGGTGACCGAAGCTTTCCCGTCCACCACCCACCGTGAGGAACGGGTTCACCCTGCGTGCGGACGCCGGACTGAACATCAGGTTGGCGGAGTAGTGCGACCACGTGACCTTGTCGGCGCACGCCTTCGTACTGGCGTAGCCCCCGGCGAGATCGATCCACAGCAGGTTGTTCAGGCGGACACCGCCGCGCCCCCCAAAGTACGCATCGTTGAGGAGAGGCTGTCCATTTGTGTAGAGACGCTCGTTGTCGAAAAACGTCCATCCGGCGAAGGGCGCCAGGTAGAATCGCTTTTCCTCGAAGCCCGCCCCGCTGGCCGAGCGCACCAGCGCCAGGGCGAGAAGAAGCGTCGTCGGCAACCATCGAGAGACGCGCATTGTGGATATTCCTCCGAAAGCAGATGGCATCGATCCTGAATCGTGCCGAGGACTTGCCTCGGGGAACGCGTGCATCAGGAGTCACGATTGTGGGGTGGGAAGCGGCAGGCTGCCGCGGCGAGACAGGACTGTCCCAAGCTCACCGGCAGCTTCGAGCGAAACGGGCAGCCGGAGGTTCCACCGCGCCACCCGCGCCTGTCACGGAGCGCCCGGTGTGGCCCTCGTCGCGACCTCGCGCTCCGTGCGGGAGGGTGTGCAGGCCCGAGGTGGGAGCCCGAGGCGGTTCGGGTTTTCCCGCGGACGTTCGGTTGCGGCTGGGCTCCCCCTCGGCTAGGCTCCGGCGCATGCTCACTGTCACCTTCGTCGCGCCCTTCTTCCTGGACACGACTCTCCGGTTCGTCAATGCCGTGGCCGCCCTGCCGGGGATCCGCTTCTGCCTGATCAGCCAGGACCCGCTCGAGCGCCTGCCGAAGGCGACGCGCGCCAAGCTTGCCGCGCATCGCCAGATCGCCGACGCCCTGGACCCCGCGCAGATCGCCAACGCGGTGCGCTCGCTGGCGGCCGAATGCGGGGGCGACATGGACCGCCTGCTCGGCACGCTCGAGGAGCTGCAGGTGCCGCTGGGCGAGGTGCGCCAGACGCTCGGCATCCGCGGGATGGACGCCGCCGAGGGCGAGAACTTCCGCGACAAGGCGCGCATGAAGTCCGTGCTGGCCGCCGCGGGGTTGCCGTGCGCGCGTCACCAGCTCGCCGCCGACGGCGCCGCCGCCACCGCATTCGCGGCGCAGACCGGGTTCCCGCTGGTGATCAAGCCGCCGGCGGGCTCCGGCGCGCGCAGCACCTATCGCGTCAACAACGAGACCGAACTCGCCGAGGCCCTCGAGGTCACGCGGCCCTCGGCCCACTCGCCGGCGCTGCTCGAGGAGTTCATCGTCGGGCAGGAACACAGCTTCGACAGCGTGTGCATCGGCGGCGAGATGGTGTGGCATTCGATCTCGCGCTACTTCCCCACCCCGCTCGAGGTGCTGCAGAACCCGTGGATCCAGTGGGTGGTGATGCTGCCGCGCGACATCGACGTGCCGGAGTACGCCGAAATCCGCCGCGTCGCACCGCAGGTGCTGCGCACGCTCGGCATGATCACCGGCATGAGCCACATGGAATGGTTCCGCCGCGCCGACGGCACGGTGGCGGTGAGCGAGGTCGGTGCGCGCCCGCCCGGCGCCCAGTTCACCACGCTGATCTCCTACGCGCACGACTTCGACATGTACGCGGCGTGGGCACGATTGCTGGTGTTCGAGGAGTTCACGCCGCCGGCGCGCGACTACGCCTGTGGCATCGTCTTCCTGCGCGGCCAGGGCACCGGCCAGGTCGCGCACATCCACGGACTCGAGGACGCGCAGCGCGAGCTGGCGCCGCTGGTCGTGGAGGCGCGCCTGCCGCGGGCCGGCCAGCGCGCCAGCGGCACCTACGAGGGCGAAGGCTTCGTCATCGTCCGGCATCCCGAGACGGCGGTCGTCGAGCATGCGCTCGCCCGCCTGGTCAGCACCCTGCGCGTCGAGCTGCGCGACGGCTCCTAGCACACCCCGATGAGGCTTCGATGAATGTCCTGATGATCGCGCCGGCCTACCCGGTGGAGATGACGTTGTTCACCCGCGGGCTGGCCCGTGTCGGCGCCAAGGTGATCGGCGTCGGCGACCAGCCCGAGGGCGGGCTCGACCCGCGCGCCCGCGAGGCGCTGAGCGGCTACATCCAGATCCGCTCATACCAGGACGAGGAAGACGCGGTGCAGACGGTGCTGCGCAGCGGCTACCACATCGACCGCGTGGAGAGCCAGTGGGAACCGGTGATGATCCTCGCGGCGAAGATCCGCGAGGCGCTCGGCGTCCCCGGCATGTCGGTGGCCGACACCACCCCCTTCCGCGACAAGGAGGAGATGAAGCGCGTGCTCGACCGCGCCGGCATCCGGACGCCGCACCACTACTCGTGCACGACGTCGCACGCGGTGCGCGAGGCGGCCGAGCGCATCGGCTTCCCGATCATCGTCAAGCCGATCGACGGCGCCGGCTCCGCCGACACCTATCGCGTCGACGACGCCGCCGACCTCGAGCGCATCCTGCCGCGGATCGCCCACGTCGAGGAGGTCAGCGTCGAGGAGTTCGTCGAGGCCGACGAGTTCACCTTCGACACCGTCTGCGCCAACGGCGAGGTGCTGTTCTACAACATCTGCGCCTACCGCCCGCGCCCGCTCACCTCGCGGCAGCACCAGTGGATCTCGCCGGTGACGATGGCGCTGCGCGACCCCGACGCGGCGGAACTGGCCGGCGGCCGCGCGATGGGGTTCGACGTGCTGAAGGCGATGAACTTCCGCAGCGGCTTCACGCACATGGAGTGGTATCGCAAGAACGACGGCGAGATCGTCTTCGGCGAGATCGGCGCGCGGCCGCCGGGCGCGCGCACCGTCGACATCATGAACTACGCGAGTGACATCGACCTGTTCACCGGCTGGGCAGAAGCGGTGACGCACGGACGGCTGTCACAGCGGGTCGTGCGCAAGTACAACTGCGCCTCGATCTTCAAGCGCGCCCAGGGCGAAGGCCACATCACGCGCATCGAGGGCCTCGAGCACCTGATGGGCGAACTCGGCGAGTGGATCTGCAGCGTCGACCTGCTGCCCGTCGGCGCGCCGCGCCGCGACTGGAAGCAGGTGCTGATCAGCGACGGCATGGTGATCATCCGGCACCCGGACCGCGACATCGCGTTCGAGATCGCCGGACGCGTGGGCGCCGAGCTGCAACTCTACGCGGAATGATGCAGGATCCCGCCGCGCTCGCCGCCGCGCTGGCCGAGGTGGTGGCGGGACGCAGTCCCGATCCCTTCGCGGTGCTCGGGCCCCACTGGGCGGAGGACGCCACCTCGCGCGGCACGGTGATCCGCGCGTTCCTGCCCGAGGCGCGCGCCGCGGACGTCGTGCGCGGCCGCGAGCGCATCCCGATGATGCGGGTGCTCCCGGCCGGCGTGTTCACCGCCGCGTTCGAGAACGTCTCGCGACCCTTTCCCTACCGGCTCGCCCTGCGCGCCAGCGCCGTGGAGAACGCCGAGAAGGTGATCGACGACCCCTACCGCTTCCCCGCGGCGCTTCCCGACACCGATGTGCATCTGTTCACCGAGAACACCCACCACGCGCTGTACCTGATGCTCGGCGCGCACCCGGTCGCCCTGCGCGCCGAGCCCGGCGGCCCCGCGGTGCGCGGCGTGCGCTTCACGGTGTGGGCACCGAACGCCGCCAGCGCCAGCGTCATCGGCAGCTTCAACGACTGGGACAAGCGCCGCCACCCGATGCGCGCGCGCGAGGGCACCGGCCTGTGGGAATTGTTCATCCCGGGCCTGAAGCCGGGCGTCGCGTACAAGTTCCACCTGCGCAGCCGGTTCAAGAATGCCACCGGCTCCAAGGCCGATCCCTTCGCGTTCCAGTCGGAGCTGCGGCCGGCCACCGCGAGCATCGTCCGCGACATCTCGCGCCCACGCTGGCGCGACGGCGAGTGGATGAACGCGCGTCGCGACCGCCAGGGCCCGGGCCGCCCGGTGAGCATCTACGAGGTGCACCTTGGGTCGTGGAAGCGCAAGGCCGACGGCAGCTGGCTCACCTACCGCGAACTGGCGCGCAGCCTCGTGCCGTACGCCGCCCGCCAGGGCTTCACGCACATCGAGCTGATGCCGATCAGCGAGCACCCCTTCGACGGCTCCTGGGGCTACCAGACCACCGGCTACTTCGCCCCCACCGCGCGCTTCGGCACGCCGGACGACTTTCGCGCGTTCGTCGACACCGCGCATCGCGCCGGCCTTGGTGTCATCCTCGACTGGGTGCCCGCGCACTTCCCGCGCGACGGCCATGGCCTGGCGTTCTTCGACGGCACCCACCTGTTCGAGCACGCCGACCCGCGCCAGGGCCTGCACCAGGACTGGAACACCTTCATCTACAACTATGGCCGCAAGGAAGTCTGCGCGTTCCTGCTCGCCTCGGCGCTGTTCTGGCTCGATCGCTACCACATCGACGGCCTGCGGGTGGACGCGGTGGCCTCGATGCTCTATCGCAACTACTCGCGCCGCGAGGGGCAGTGGATCCCCAACGCCGAGGGCGGCGCCGAGAACTACGAGGCGGTGGCGTTTCTGCGCGAGTTCAACCGCGTCGTGCATCACTACTTTCCCGACGTGCTCACGTTCGCCGAGGAATCCACGTCGTGGCCGCAGGTGACCGGCGCCTGCGAGGACGGCGGCCTGGGATTCGACTACAAGTGGAACATGGGGTGGATGAACGACACGCTGCGCTTCATCGCGTTCGCGCCGGATCACCGGTTCGCCCACATGGACCTGCTCACCTTTTCGCTGGTGTACGCGATGAGCGAGCGCTTCCTGCTCCCCTTCAGCCACGACGAAGTTGTACACCTGAAGCGCTCGCTGTTCGACAAGATGCCCGGCGACGAGTGGCAGATGGCGGCCTCGACGCGGCTGCTTCTGGGGTACCTCTTCGCCCACCCCGGCAAGAAGTTGCTGTTCATGGGCATGGAAATCGGCCAGCGCGGCGAGTGGAACCACGACGCGCAGATCCCCTGGGACCTGCTGCAGCAGCCGCTGCACAAGGGCCTGCAGCGCTGGGTGCGGGACCTCAACGCGCTGTACCGCGTGGAGCCGGCGCTGCACGCGCTCGACCACAGTTACGACGGCTTCGAGTGGTGTGATTTCAGCGCCACGCGCGGCGCGGTGGCGGCGTTCCGGCGCAAGGACGGCACCGGGCGCGAGGTGGTGATCGTCGTGAATGCCGCCGCCGAGCCGGTCGCCGACTACGTGTGCGCGGTGGGCGAGCGGGGCCGCTACCGCGTTGCGCTCAACAGCGACGCGCCGCGCTATGGCGGCTCCGGCCTCGCGCGCCAGCGCGTGGTGATCGCCCGCAAGGCCCGCGGGACGGCGGAGACCACGGTGCGGCTGCTGCTGCCACCCTTGAGCGCGCTGCTGCTCGTCCCCGAGGCGCAAACGGCAGGACCGATCGACGAGCGCCCGTGAAGCCGCCCCGCAACCGATCCTCGCCGCCGCGCGTCGAGGCGCGGTATCATGTCCCGCCATGGGGGATCCCTCCCCCCGCTGAGCCCGGTCGTGGATGCTGCCCCGCGTGGCGGCACGCGCGGGCTATCCCAGTGCTGAAGGAGACTCCGATGTCCCGTTCCATGGTTCGCGCAGTGCTGGTGGCGAGTGCGCTCGCCGCGGTGTCCTCGCTGGCATCCGCCGAGGACATCGAGTCCGTCCTCGCCAACCACTACAAGGCGCGCGGCGGCCTGGACAAGCTCAAGGCCCTGCAGTCCGTGAAGATGACCGGCACGCTCGCGATGGGCGAGATGCAGGCGCCGTTCGTCATGTACGGCGCGCGCCCCAACAAGCTGCGCATCGAGTTCCAGGTGATGGGTATGACCGGCCTGCAGGGATACGACGGTACCACCGCGTGGATGCTGATGCCGTTCATGGGCCAGAAGAACGCCGAGGCGATGCCGCCCGACCAAGCGCGAGCGGTCGCCGACCAAGCGGACTTCGACGGCCCGCTGGTCGACTGGGAGGCCAAGGGCAACAAGGTGGAGTTGCTCGGCAAGGAAGCGGTGGACGGCACCGACGCCTACAAGCTGAAGGTCACCACCCACAGTGGAGACGTGCGCACCATCTACCTCGACGCCGAAGCGTATCTCCAGATCAAGGAGTCGGTCACGCGCACCGTTCGCGAGAAGGAAATGACCTCGAATTCCGCGATGAGCGATTACAAGGAAGTCAGCGGCGTGCTCTTTCCCTTCGCGATGGAGAACAGCAGCCCGGGAGCGCCCGGCTCGCAGAAGCTGGTCTTCGAGAAGATCGACACCAACATCGACACCGGCGCGGTGCAGTTCTCGATGCCGGCCAAGACCGAGGGCGGCGAGGGCGGAAAGCCAAACACCGGCGGCCCGGCCGGCGACGTGCAGCACGCGGGCGCCGCCGCCACCGACAGCACCTCGGTTGCGACCCATGCGACCAGCCAGCCTTCCAAGACCGGCGCCGCCACCACGCCCAAGGACGGCAAGCCGCACACCTCCAAGAAGTAGCCTCGCGAGCCGCCAGGCCCCGGGTCCCGGCGTGCGCCTGTCCGTCACTCCCGACGGCGTGCGATCCGGGATGTGCCCGGCCCGTGCGCCTTCCCCCCGGAGGAACCATGCGCCTGTGGACCGCCCGCCGTGCCGCCCTGCTGAGCCCCGTCCTGCTGCTGGCAAGTCTCTCGCTCCCGGCCCGCGGGCAGGATGTCGTCCTGGACACCGACGCCCTCGGCGGCCTGCAACCGCGCTGCATCGGCCCGGCCACCATGGGCGGGCGCATCGCCGCCCTCGACGGCGTGCCCGGCGACAAGCCGGCGCTGTGGGTCGGCGCGGCCGGCGGCGGCGTGTGGAAGTCCTCGGACGGCGGCGTGACCTTCAAGCCGGTGTTCGACAAATACACCCAGTCCATCGGCGCTGTGGCCATCGACCAGGCGCACCCGCAGACGGTGTGGGTGGGCACCGGCGTATCGTGGACGCGCAACAGCGTCTCCGCCGGCGACGGCCTCTACAAGACCACCGACGGCGGCGAGTCGTGGACCCGCGTGGGCCTCGAGAACAGCGAACGCATCGCGCGCATCGCGATCGATCCCACCAATTCCGAGATCGTCTACGTCGCGGTCACCGGGCACCTGTGGAACAGCAGCCCCGAGCGCGGCGTGTACAAGACCACCGACGGCGGGACGACCTGGACGCGCATCCTCTACGTCGACGCGACTACCGGCTGCAGCGACATCAGCCTCGACGCGCACGACCCGAAGGTGCTGTTCGCGGGGATGTGGCAGTTCCGCCGCAGCCCGTGGTCCTTCAGCAGCGGCGGCCCGGGCTCCGGGCTGTACCGCAGTGCCGATGGCGGCGCCACCTGGGCGCGCCTCTCGAAGGGATTGCCGTCTGGTGACCTCGGGCGCATCGCGGTCGCAGTGGCGCCGAGCGCGTCGCAGACGGTGTACGCGGCGGTGGAGGCGAAGGACAGCGGCCTGTTCCGCTCCGACGACGGCGGCGCATCGTGGACGCGGGTGAACTCGGGGAGCGCGGCGTCGCTGCGACCATTCTACTTCCAGCACATGGTCGTCGATCCCACAGACGCCCAGCGCGTGTTCAAGATGTCCCTCTCCGCAGGAATGAGCGAGGACGGCGGCAAGACCTTCACGCCGGTCACCGGCGGCGTGCACGGTGATCATCACGCATTGTGGATCAACCCGCTCAACCCGCGGCAGATGGTCCTCGGCACCGACGGCGGCGTGTACATGTCGGAGAATCGCGGCAACGACTGGCGCATGCTGCCGTGCCTGCCGGTCGCGCAGTTCTACCACGTCACCTACGACATGGACCGTCCCTACAACGTCTATGGCGGCCTGCAGGACAACGGCACCTGGACCGGCCCGTCCACCGGGAGCAGCGGCGTGGCGCCGTGGCACTGGCGCAATCTCAATGGCGGCGATGGCTTCTGGTCGGTGGTCGATCCCCAGGACCCGGACCTGGTGTACGTCGAATACCAGGGCGGACACCTGTCGCGCGTGCGGCGCTCGACCGGCGAGTCGAAGGAGATCGCGCCGTACCCGGCAGCCGGCGAGCCCGAGCTGCGCTTCAATTGGAACGCGCCGCTGCACGCCTCGGCGGCGCGCGGCGGCACGCTGTACATGGGCGCGCAGTCACTCTATCGCTCCACCGACCGCGGCGAGTCGTGGCAGCGCGTCTCGCCGGATCTCACCACGCACAACCCGGCGAAGCTGCAGCAGATCAACAGCGGCGGCCTGTCGCGCGACAACACGTCCGCCGAGAATCACTGCACCATCTACGCCATCGGCGAGTCGCCGCGCGACTCCAACGTCGTGTGGGTGGGCACCGACGACGGCAACGTGCAGGTGACGCGCAATGGCGGCACGACCTGGACCGACGTGACGCGGCGCCTGCGCAATGTGCCACCGTACACCAGCGTGTCGTTTGTCGCGCCGAGTCCCTTCGCCGCCAGCACCTGCTACATCACGCTCGATGGTCACGCCACTGGGGACATGACCTCGTACGCCTTCGTCACCACCGACTTCGGCGCGACCTGGCGGTCACTCGCCACGCCCGCGGTGCACGGATATGCGCACTGCATCCGCCAAGACCTGGTCAACCCCGACCTGGTGTTCTGGGGCACCGAGCACGGCCTGTTCGTGTCATTCGACAACGGGGCGGCGTGGGCGCGGATCGGCGGCAACTTTCCGCCGGTGGCGGTGCGTGATCTCGCCCTCCACCCGCGCGAGGGCGACCTGCTGATCGCGACGCACGGACGCGGCATCTGGATTCTCGACGACCTCACGCCGCTGCGCGCGCTGACGCCCGCGACGCTGCAGCAGGATGTCGCGTTCCTGGCCTCGCGTCCCTCCTCGATGACCATTCCCACCGGCGAGCAGCGCTTCGATGGCGGACAGTACTGGATTGGCGACGGCGTGCCCGAGGTGGCGACCATCACCTACTACCTGAAGAAGCGGCACCTGATGGGCGACCTCAAGCTCGAGATCGCCGACGCGCAGGGCACGGTGCTTTCCACGTTCCCCGGCGGCAAGCGGCGCGGCGTCAACCGCGTGCAGTGGCCGATGCGGCGCAAGCCGCCGCGGGTGCCCGCGGGCGACGGCGCGGTGCAGAATCCGTACGCCTTCGTCGGGCCGCGCGTGCCGGCCGGCACATACACGGTCACCCTGCGCAAGGGCGACCAAACCTACGGCTCGCAGGTGATGCTGGTGGGCGACCCCCGCGCCGCTTACTCCGCGGACGAGCGCGCCGCGCAGCAGGTGCTGGTGAGCCAGCTCTACGACCTGCTCGGGCGCTTCGCCTACGTGGTGGGTGCGGTGGGTGACATGCACGACCAGTTGCAGGCGCGCGCAGCGGCGCTCCCGGCCGCGGACGCGGCGGCCCGGCGCGCCACCCATCTCGCCGAGGACGTCGAGGCCCTGCGGGTGACCCTGGTGGCGAGCAAGGGCGGCGGCATTCTCAACAGCGAGATGCAACTGCGCGAACGCCTCGCCACGCTGTACGGCGCGGTCAACGGCTACGATGGACGGCCCACCGGATCACAGGTGGCCTACGCCGAAGTGCTTGGCGCGCAGATCGCCGCAGCGGGGACGACATTCGAGGCGTTGCTCGCGCAGGATCTCGCCGCCGTCAACGCGCTCCTTGCGGCGCGCCAGCAACCCGCGGTGGTGCGGCTGACCGAGAAGGCCTGGCACGCGCGCCAGGACGGCAAGTAGCGCGCGGCGTGCGGCGGGCACCGCGCGGCCGCGCTCAGACCTCGAGCGACCCGGCGAAGCGCCGCTCGATGTAGTCATCGAGCAACGCTGCGAACTCCCGTGCGATGCCCTCGCCCTGCAGCGTCGTGCGCAGTGCGCCGTCGACGTACACCGGCGCCCGCGGATTCTCTCCGGTGCCCGGCAGCGAGATGCCGATGTCGGCGTGCTTGCTTTCGCCCGGCCCGTTGACCACGCAGCCCATGACCGCCACGCGCAACTCCTCGACGCCGGGATAGCGCGTGCGCCACTCCGCCAAGCGCTGCTGGATGTGCGCGGTGACGTCGGCGGCCAGTGACTGGAAGTAGGTGCTGGTGGTGCGCCCGCAACCCGGGCACGAGGTGACCTGCGGCGCGAAGTGGCGCAGCCCCAACGACTGCAGCACCTGCTGGCACAGGCGGACTTCCTCGGCGCGATCGCCCCCCGGCATCGGCGTGAGACTGGCGCGGATGGTGTCGCCGATGCCCTCGGCGAGCAGGATGCTCAGCGCCGCGGTGGTGGACACGACGCCGGTGGCGCCCAGCCCGGCCTCGGTGAGACCGAGGTGCAGCGGGTAGTCGCACGCCGCGGCCAGCGCGCGGTAGACGGCGACCAGGTCGCGCACGCTGCTCACCTTCGCCGACAGCACGATGTGGTCGTGCGGCAAACCCGCCTGCTCGGCCAGCGCGGCGCTGCGCAGGGCGCTTTCGCGCATCGCCTCGAGCACTACCTCGCGGTCCTCCAGCGGCTCGGCGCGGTGCGCGTTCTCGTCCATCAGCTGGGTCAGCAGCGCCTTGTCCAGCGAGCCCCAGTTGACCCCGATGCGCACCGGCTTGCCCTCGGCGACCGCCACCTCGATCATGGTGCGGAAATTGTCGTCGTGGGAGTTCTTCGTGCCGACGTTGCCCGGGTTGATGCGGTACTTGTCGAGCGCGGCGGCGCAGGCGGGGACATCGCGCAGCAACTGGTGGCCGTTGTAGTGGAAGTCCCCGATCAGCGGGATGGCGGCGCCCAGGTCGTCCATCCGCCGGCGGATCTCGGGGACCGCGCGGGCGGCGGCCGGCGTGTTGACCGTGACCCGCACCAGTTCCGACCCGGCGGCGGCCAGCAGCGCGGCCTGCGCGGCGGTGGCTGCGGCGTCGGCGGTGTCGGTGTTGGTCATCGACTGCACCACGACAGGCGCCCCGCCACCCACCGTCACGCCGCCAATGTGGCACGCCACGCGCGGCGGGCGGGCGGCGAAGCGGGCAGCGATCAGGGCGGCAGCATCCATGCGGACGAGAGTAGCCAGCGGGGTGGCCGGCGTCAAACCTGTCCGCCCGGGTGGTCCACGCGTCGCATGACAGTACTCCGTGCGTGGGGGGTGGCTTTCATGGTCTCGTACGGTATGATGCGACGGTTCGAGTGCGCGGCACCGTGGCGGGCGCGACCGCCACAGTGCTGACGGCTCTCCCCTCTCACACTCGCGGAGGCGCATGCGCGGCGGCACCGTCACGGTCAGCTGGGTTTTCATGACGTTGAGGGCGGCGGAAACCCACGGCGTGTCCCGTGAAGCCGTCCTCGAGGACGCGACGTTCGACCTGTCCGTCCTCACGGACCCGGAGGGGCGCATTCCCTTCGACGCCTATCTCGCATTGCTCGAACGCACCGCGCACCTCACCGGCGCGCAGGACTTCGGGCTGCAGGCCGGCACCTACGTCCGTCCCGATTTACACCTGACGACGCTCCTGGTGCTCAACGGCCCCACCCTGCAGGCCGTCTACGAACGGATGTGCGGTCTCTCGCGCTTCCACTGGGATCGCTCGAAGATCTCCATTGAGGACACCGGGACAGTCGGGCGAATTGATGCGCGCATCCCCACCAGCCTGCGCCACACCCAGGGCCTGCGTCACTTCGTCGACAGCCGCCTGTCGATCTGGATGAACTTTGGGCGCATCGCGCTGGACGAGCCGTGGGTGCCCTTGCGGGTGAACACGCCGGTGGCGACGGCCGCGTCGCGGGCCAGGTGTGAGGCATATCTGGGCTGCCCGGTGACCGTGGGAGGCAACAGCATCCTCTTCGAGTTCGACCGCGCGCTCTTGCACCGCCCGACGAAGCGCCAGTTTCAGCCGCTCGATGCTGCCTTGCGGCAGTTGAGCCGCGACATGCTGGCCTCCCTCGACCGGCAAGCAGGTTTCGCGGAGGAGACGCGCAAGGCGATCGTTGCCAACCTCGCCGAGAAAACCAGTGTCACGGCCGCCGCGCGCGCGGCGGCGCTGGATCTGGGCGTGCGCACCTTCGAGCGCCGACTCCAGCGCGAAGGGACCACGTATGCGCGGTTGCTCGAGGAAACCCGCGTCCGCCTGGCCTGCCAGCTGTTCACCGCTCCCCAGCTGCAGTTGTCCGAGGTGGCGGTGCTGGTCGGCTACTCGAGCGCCGCGGCGTTCAACCACGCCTTCCGCCGCGTGATGAGCAGCACGCCGAGCGCGGTCCGCAAGGCGATGCTCGAGCAGCGACACACCCACCTGCCGACGCCCGAGACGATGCTCGCTCGCCCGGCTTCCCCAGCGGAGGTCTTGACGGAGAGTCGAGAGCCGAAGCCCGGCGCGTCCGCTGTGCCGCCCCCCCCGCACTCCTCGCGTTCGCCGAAGTCAGCCGGCTAGGCCGTCGGCGGCTGGCACGTGGGGCACCAATAGCTGCGTTGCGCGTTCGTCCCTTGCGGGCGTGACTCGAGGAGCGCGCCGCAGCGCAGGCAGGGCTTTCCCGTTCGGCCGTAGACCCACAGGCGTGGAGCCGCCGCGCCGCCACGCACGGTGCGGCGCCCGTGGGTCCTTTCGCGATTGACCGCAAGGATCGCCGCTGCGTGCGACAGGACGTTTTCGACCCGCGCGGCTGCCAGGTCGCCGACGCGCGCGAAGGGCGAGATGCCCGCCAGGAAGAGCGCTTCCGACTTGACCACGTTGCCGACACCCGCGACGACGTGCTGGCGCAGGAGCGCCTCGCCGATCTCGCTCTCGCGGTCCCGCACGATCGCGGCGATCGCCGTGGCCATGTCCGGCGCATCGCGCGTGAGGTCGGGGCCGAGCTTCGCCACCGCACTGCGCACCAGATCGCGCGGCGACCACACGCGGAACTGCGCGGGCCTCTCGCACCGCGCGCGGCCGGCGGCGGTCTCGATCCAGACGCTGTGTGGCGACGGGCGGCGCGCGGGCGCCGCCGGCGGATCGATCCACCAGGCGCCGTGCATACCGAGGTGCGACTGGACGATCCAATCGGTGTCGCGCAGGTCGAGGTCGAGCCGGTCGCCGTGCGGCCATGGCGCAGACGGCGCATCGGCGGCCCGGCAGACGATCAGCAAGTGCTTGCCGCGCGCCTCGATCACCGCGATGTCGCGACCGGCGAGCGGGCGGGCGGCGAACAGCGCCTCCCAGCGCGGCTCCGGCGATGTGGCATCGACGATCCGTGTACCGGCGAACGCGGCGCGCAGGGACGCGGCGATGCGATAGAGGGTATCGCCCTCAGGCATGGCGCGGCGTGCAGCGCAGTCCGCGCATGACGCGTGCGAACCCGGCCTCGAGGAACTGCGGCGCCCAGCGGTGCTCCTCGGCCGGCGCGCCGTCGATTTCGTCGAGGATCAGTCCACGCCGGCGGCGCGGGGCCAGATGTGACGCCAGCGCCGCGGCGACGGCACGCACCCGCTGCGCCGCGTCGCGCGCGTCGAGGGTCGCCGCGCCGTCGAACAGCAGCAGGTGGCGCTCGCC
>JBKJUD010000341.1:0-2793 GCA_046590735.1 Candidatus Eiseniibacteriota bacterium
TTCGGCGGCGGGAGTTCCGGCGGAGGCGGCGCCAGCGGCGGCTGGTAGGCGGGCACGGACACACGCAACAGGCAGGTAGCACGCACTGCCGCGCGAGCCGAGAGCATCGGTGGCGCGGTCTTCCCTCTTGGAGGAGAGAACTCAGATGGGCAAAGCTCTCGTACCGATCGTCGTCGTCCTGCTGGTGGTCCTGGCGATCGGAGGCTGCGGTGTCGGCCAGTACAACGGCCTGGTGACCGCGCGGACGCAGGTTCACACGCAATTCGCCCAGGTCGACAACCAGCTCCAGCGACGCAACGACCTGATCCCCAATCTGGTCTCGACGGTGCAGGGCTTCGCCGCGCAGGAGCAGACGGTCTTCGGCGCGATCGCGGCGGCGCGCGCGCAGATGGCGGGCGCCCGCAGCCCCGCCGACAAGATCGCCGCCGGTCAGTCGATGGACTCGGCGCTCGGCCGCTTGCTGGTGGTGATCGAGAACTATCCGCAGCTCAAGTCGCAGGAGAACTTCCTGGCGCTGCAGGATGAACTGGCGAACACCGAGAACAAGCTCGCCGTCGAGCGCGGGCGCTACAACACGCTGGTCGGGGACTTCAACGCCCGCGTCCAGCGCTTCCCCACGAACATCTTCGCCGGCATCTTCAACTTCGGGCAGGAGCCGTTCTACAAGGTGAGCGAGGAGGCCAAGGAGGTCCCGAAGGTCGACTTCGGCACCACCAAGTAACCTCGTCTCACGAAACGACGACGCCCCGCGGCCTGCTGCATGCCGCGGGGCGTCGTGCGTTCATCCGATGAGACGTGGCGCGCGCTACACCTCCATCGCCCCACCGACGTACGACTCCAGCACGCCGCGCAGCGCAAGCCCGAGGCGCTCGGCGAGCGACTCGTCCATGCCGTGCGCGGTGCTCAGCGCGCAATTGAGGTGGAACTGCATCGCCGCCCACGGCGATTCGCCCAGGCCGATCAGCGCCGGGTTGAGCAGCTCGCGGAACAGCGCCTCCTTGCGGCCGTCCGGCTCGAACCCGCTCACCAGCGTGCGCCGGGCGAGCGCGGCCAGTCGCGTGAGTTGCAGGTCCGGCTCGAGATGATCGTGCGGGAAGACCTCGACGGCGCCCGGCAGCGTGGCCGCGGCGCGGGCGCGCAGGGCGTCCGACGCCTCGGGCCAGTCGAAGAGGAAGCAGTCGGCGTGCGGATCCTGGCGGAGCACCAGCGACAGCGCGGCGGGCGACACCAGCGCGCCGGAGCGGGCGAAACTCTCGAGCGCGGTCAGCCAGCCGTCCATGTCGTCGCCCGCCTCGGCGCGCAGCAGGTAGTGCATCATTGCATCCCCGTGTCGATCTCGAAGCTGGCCTCGGTGATCGTGCCGCGCCGGACCTGCACGGTCAGCGGCCCCTTGCCCTTGGTGAAGCCGCCTGGCACGACCTCCACGACGTAGGTTCCCGGCGCGAGGCGCACGCGATAGGTGCCGACCGCCGACAGTCGCACGCGGCGGAGGACCGTGCCCTGGGCGGAGTGGCGGATCTCGACGTGGCGGCTCGTGAACATCTCGGGCGGGACAGCGGGCGCCGGTTCGTCGGCCTTCACGATCGGGGTGATCGGACCGATCAGCACGTGCCCGGTCAGCACGCCGGTACGCGCGGTGAGCCGCTTCGTGGCCCCGAGGCCGTAGGTGACCGGCCACAGCGTCAGCCAGCTCCCCGCCAGGGTCATCACCAGCATGACGGTCACCAGGCGGGAGAGGCGCGCGGGCATCGGGCGAATCCTTTCATGGGCCTGCATCTGGGCGGATCGGGGGGAGCGGCCCGCGGGGCGGGCTACCGGGTGAGGGCCGCGCGGGCCGCCACGGCCCGGGTCCTCGCCTCGGCCGGGGTGGGCGCGAGGGCGGTCAGGTGTCCCATCTTACGCCCCGCGCGGGGCAAAAGCTTCCCATAAAGATGGAGCTTCACATCGGGCAGCGCGGCCGCGGCGGCCCAATCCGGCTCGCCCGAGCGCCAGAGGTCGCCCAGCAGATTCGTCATCGCCGAGGGGGTGAGCAGCCGCGTCGAGCCCAGCGGCAGGCCGCACACCGCGCGCAGCTGTTGCTCGAATTGGCTGGTGACCGAGGCGTCGAAGGTGAAGTGCCCGCTGTTGTGCGGACGCGGCGCCAATTCGTTGACCAGCAGGCGGCCGTCGCGGGTGTGGAACATCTCGATGCACAGCACACCGACGACCTCGAGCGCCTCGGCCAGCGACACCGCCAGTTCGCACGCCTGCTCCTGCAGCGCGGCCGGCAGCGCCGAGGGCGCCACGGACACGTCGAGGATGTGGCGCTGGTGCTCGTTGTCCACCGCGCCCCAGTGCGCCACGGCGCCGTCGGCGCCGCGCGCCACCACCACCGACAGCTCGCCGGCGAAGTCGATGAACCCTTCAAGCACCATGTCCTGCCCGCCGCACGCCTCCCACGCGGCCGCCGCCTCGCCGGCTTCGCGCAAGAGCGTCTGCCCCTTGCCGTCGTAGCCGAAGCCGGCGGTCTTGAGCACGGCGGGCAGGCCGATGGCGGCGAGCGCCGCGTGCAGGTCCTCCAGCGAGCGCACCGGGCGCCACGGGGCGATGGGGAAACCGCGCGAGGCGAGGAAGGTCTTCTCGCGCAGGCGGTGCTGCGTGGTGAACAGGACGGCGCCGTCGGGACGGACCGGGGCGCACTCGGCCGCGGCCTGCGTGGCGGCGAAGGGCACATTCTCGAACTCGAAGGTCATCACCGCCACCCCGCGGGCGAAGCGGCGGATGGCTTCCAGGTCGTCGTACGCCCCCCGCACC